>JANOCN010000803.1:0-3520 GCA_031412185.1 Betaproteobacteria bacterium
ACACGTTTGCCGTTTTTCGGGGCAATCGCGGGCATGCGTTTACCGATGTCGTCCTTCAGGTCTGCCGCAACCCGTTTGAGCCGGCAGATCGCCACCGGCTCCGGTTTGGCACCATTGCTCTCCTCGACGCGGCTGCGCCTGCAGGCCGGCTCACACGGGCGGTCGCAGGTGCGGCCCAGCACCCCCGGGAACACGTTGGACACCCAGTTCACCATGTAGGCGTCGGTGTAGCGGCCCTGGGCAATCAAACGTATGTATTCGGGAACCGGCGTGTGGGCCGGACAGGCCAGTTGGCAATCCACGACCTTGTGGAAATAGGCCGGATTGGCAATATCGGTAGGCTGCAAAACATGTCTCCTTGCCGTTTGTTGGCCACGTGTGTGGCGACGGGTCGCCACAGTCTACGCCCCAAGCCGCGACCGCAGTCTCGGGTAAATCCTAAACCACGCGCCGGTGTGGCGATCCAGCCACAAAATCCGCGCGGGTCAGGCGCGGGTCTCGCGCGGGTCTGGCCGATCCGTGCTCAGGCCCCAGCCAACTGTGAAAAAGCCGCCACCACCTCTGGTGGGGCCTGCACCAACTCCACCAGCGCGCCCTCCCCGGCTACCGGAAACTCATCACTGGCCTTGGGATGCAGGAAGCAGATATCAAACCCTGCCGCCCCTTTGCGGATGCCACCCGGTGCAAACCGTACGCCCTGGGCCTGCAGCCAGGCGACCGCTGCGGGAAGGTCGTCGATCCACAGACCCACATGGTTCAGCGGTGTGGTGTGAACGGCAGGTTTGCGCCCGGCATCGAGTGGCTGCATGAGGTCTACCTCGACCTTGAACGGCCCACTACCTATGGAGCAGATGTCCTCGTCAACGTTTTCGCGCTCGCTGACGAAGTTCCCGCTAAGCTCCAACCCCAGCATGTCTACCCACAGACGACGCAGGCGATTTTTGTCCAGGCCACCGATGGCGATCTGCTGGATACCCAATACCTTGAATGGTCGCTGCATGACGTTCACCCTACAAAAATCCAGCTCAGCCTGCCCTCTCGAACGGCTCCCGGACGGTCAGACAAACTCGACAATCGGTTGGTCCACGACGAGCGATTCGCCCTTCGCCGCCAGCTCCTTGCCTACCACCCCGTCGGCTGCGGCAAACAACACGTTTTCCATCTTCATGGCCTCGATCACCGCGACACGTTCCCCCGCCTGCACCTTCTGCCCGGGCTGGACCGCGATTTCGACCAGCAAGCCCGGCATCGGCGACAGCACATAGCGGCTCATATCCGGCGCAGCCTTATGCGGCATCTGCCGGTACAACTCCGCCATGCGCGGCGACACCACCAGCACATCGATACGTGCTCCATTGTGTTGCACCCGCAGGCTCAAAGGGTGGCGCGGCGAGCCCCGTTCAACCTGCGCGGTGAAAGGCTCGCCGTTGACAGTGCCTCGTATGCAGATATCGTTCAGGCGCGAGTTGCTGCACACCGCATAACTCCGGCTGCCGATACGGATGGTCGCCGAGCCGGTCTCGCCCACAAATTCGTCCACATGCACCGGCGTGTAGGCGTGCTGACCACCCTGATCTAAGGTGATGACGGTGTAGTCCTTGCCCGCGCGTACGCCGTAGCCCGGCAATTGACCGCTCAATCCGCTGGCGCGCTCGCGTGATTTTCGCCGCACAAATGCGGCCAGAGCGAGCAGGAAATCAGGGTCACTGTGCACCACGTCTTCGGCCTTGAAACCCGAGGGGTAGTTCTGCGCAATAAATCCGGTATTGAAATCGCCGGCCATGAACTTGGGGTGCGCCAGCAGCGCAGCCTGGAACGGGATATTGCTCGACACGCCACGGATCACAAACCCGTTCAACGCCTCGCGCATCATGCCGATCGCCTGTGTCCGGTCGTTGCCATGCACAACCAGTTTGGCGATCATCGAGTCGTAGAACATCGGTATTTCGCCGCCATCCTGTACTCCCGTATCAACGCGCACGCCGTGCGATTGCGCCATGTCGCCCGCGAACATGGTCTCTCGTGGAGGCGCGAAACGTACCAGTCTGCCGGTGCTCGGCAGGAAGTTGCGAAATGGGTCTTCCGCATTGATACGGCATTCCATAGCCCAGCCATCGCGTTTTACGTCGGCCTGAGTCAGCGGCAGTTTCTCGCCGGCGGCGACACGGATCATGAGCTCCACCAGGTCCAGCCCGGTAATACATTCCGTCACCGGGTGTTCTACCTGCAGGCGCGTGTTCATCTCCAGAAAATAGAAACTCTGGTCCTTGCCGACCACAAACTCTACCGTACCCGCGCTCTGGTAGCGCACAGCCTTGGCCAGTGCGACCGCCTGTTCCCCCATGGCCTTGCGGGTGGTGTCGCTGATGAACGGGCTGGGGGCCTCTTCAATCACCTTCTGGTGGCGGCGCTGGATCGAACACTCGCGCTCGTTGAGATAGAGCACATTGCCGTGGCTGTCGCCCAGCAACTGGATTTCGATATGGCGTGGTTCTTCGACAAACTTTTCGATAAACACGCGGTCGTCGCCGAAGCTGTTGCGCGCCTCATTGCGGCAACTCGTAAAACCTTCGAACGCTTCCTTGTCGTCAAAGGCCACACGCAGCCCCTTGCCACCACCACCGGCGCTGGCCTTGATCATCACCGGGTAGCCTATGCCTTGGGCGATCTTCACTGCCTGATCCGCTGATTCGATGGCCTCATTGACACCCGGGATGCAGTTGACGCCAGATTCCATGGCGAGTTTTTTCGACGCGATCTTGTCGCCCATGGCAGCAATGGAATAGTGCTTGGGGCCAATGAAAACCAGGCCCTCATCTTCCACGCGTTTGGCAAAACCGGCGTTTTCGCTCAGGAAGCCGTAGCCTGGATGGATGGCCTGGGCATCGGTCTGTTTGCAGGCGGCAATGATGCGCTCGGCCACCAGGTAACTCTCCCGGCTGGGTGCCGCGCCTATGTGCACCGATTCGTCCGCCAAAGCAACATGGCGGGCGTCTCGGTCGGCATCTGAAAAGACCGCGACGGTCTTGATACCCATCTTGCGTGCCGTTTTGATGACACGGCAGGCGATTTCGCCTCGATTAGCGATCAGGATTTTGTTAAACATGGAGGGTACCTTCGGTGCGGAGAACGGAGAGGATCGTTGTATTTGTGGCTGGGAGCCCGGGGAGGTGATTAGTTGGGGACAGAGCTTGCCCACTGCGTGTGGCTGCGGTCTGTCCCACAAGTTCTCACAAGGGAATATTGCCGTGTTTGCGCCACGGGTTCTCGATTTTCTTGTCGCGCAGCATCACCAGGCTACGGCAAATGCGCCTGCGGGTGTCGGACGGCAGGATCACGTCGTCGATAAAACCGCGCGCACCGGCCACAAAAGGGTTGGCAAACCGGGCCTTGTATTCGGCTTCCCTGGCGGCCAGTTTCGCCGGGTCGCCCTTGTCTTCGCGAAAGATGATCTCCACCGCGCCTTTGGCACCCATCACGGCGATCTCGGCGTTGGGCCAGGCAAAGTTCACGTCGCCAC
>JANOCN010000804.1:0-4631 GCA_031412185.1 Betaproteobacteria bacterium
AACCGCTCGGCGTGGTGGCGCGTATCGTGGCGTTCAACCACCCGTTCATGTTTGCGGCCGGCAAGATGGCAGCACCGTTGGCGGCGGGCAACGCGGTCATCATCAAACCGCCGGAGCAGGCACCGTTGTCGGCACTGCGGCTGGCCGAAATAATTGGCGGCATGTTGCCACCGGGCGTGTTCTCCGTGCTCAGCGGTGGGCGCGAGATTGGCACTGCGCTGGTGGCGCACCCGGACGTTGCCATGATAGGCCTGGTAGGCAGCGTACCCACCGGGCGCGCCGTGATGAAGCTGGCGGCACAGCGGCTGAAGCCGGTGTTGCTGGAGCTGGGCGGAAAAAACGCCCTGATTGCCTATCCGGACGTGGATCCAGATGCAGTGGCCGCGGCCATAGTGGCGGGCATGAACTTCACCTGGTGTGGCCAGTCGTGTGGCTCCACCAGCCGAGCATTTGTGCACGCCGATATCTACGACGAGGTGGTGGCGCGGGTCGCGCAGCACTGCGCGCAGTATGTGCCCGGCCTGCCGACCGACTACGCTACCACCATGGGTGCGTTGATCAGCCGCGCGCAACACGACAAGGTGCTGGGCTTTATTGCTTCTGCCAAAGAAGAGGGGGCCAGACTGGTTTGCGGCGGCAAGGTACCCGACGCGCCCGAACTGGCGAACGGGTTTTACCTGGAGCCGACCGTTTTTGCAGACGTGACGCAGGACATGCGGATTGCGTCGGAGGAAATATTCGGGCCGGTGCTGGCCATGCTGCGCTGGAGCAACGAAGAGACGATGCTGCGCGAGGTCAACGCGGTCGAGTACGGCCTGACCTGTGCCATCTGGACCAACGACCTTGAAAAAGCACACCACGCCGCCATGCGTGCGCAGGCCGGTTTTGTCTGGATCAACGAAGTCGGCAAACATTTCCTGGGCGCGCCGTTCGGCGGCGTCAAGCAGTCGGGTATCGGGCGTGAGGAATGCCTGGCCGAGCTGCTGGCGTTCACCTCCGAGAAAAACATCCATGTCAGTCTGCGCCGCGTCGCCCGCAAAAACTGAAAGAAATACGCGGCATGTCGGAGAGTTACGACTACGTGATTGTGGGCGCCGGTTCGGCCGGCTGCACACTGGCGAACCGCTTGTCACAAGACCCGGATGTTCGGGTATTGCTGCTCGAGGCCGGTGGCTGGGACACCGACCCGTGGATCAAGATTCCATTGGGTTGGGGCAAGATTCTGCAGAACCGCCTGCATGACTGGATGTATTTTGCCGAACCTGAATCCAATGTGGACGGGCGCCGCGTCGAGTGTGCCCGCGGCAAAGTAGTGGGTGGGTCGTCGTCGACCAACGCCATGGCGTACGTGCGCGGTAACCCGGCCGACTTCAAGCGCTGGGCCAGCCAGTACGGCCTGCCCGAGTGGGACTATCCCCATGTGTTGCCGTACTTCAAGCGCCTGGAGACGTGGGAGGGCGGGGCATCGGACGAGCGCGGTGGCGACGGCCCTCTGGGTGTACAGCGCTGCAAGTACCAGGACCCGCTGATTGCCGCTTATGCGCAGGCGGCAAAAGGTGCCGGACATGTCTGGACCGACGACTACAACACGTCAGCCCAGGGCGGCTTCAGCCACCTGCAGATGAGTATTCGCAACGGCGCCCGCTGCAGTACCTCGGTGGCTTACCTGCGCCCGGCGATAAGGCGGCGCAACCTCACGGTAAAGGTCAAAGTGCTTGCTTCGCGCGTGCTGATGGCCTCAGGCCGAGCGACTGGCATTGAATATATCGAGAACGGCCACGCCCGGACGGTGCAGGCAACGCGCGAGGTGTTGTTGTGTGGCGGCGTGATCAACACGCCGCAATTGTTGATGCTCTCGGGCATCGGGCCACCGGCGCAACTCGCGGCACATGGCATCCAGACCCAGGTGCCGCTGGCCGGGGTCGGCACGAATCTGCAGGACCATGTGTCGGTGGTGGTGATGTACCAGCGCAAGGAGCCGGGGCCTTTTCACCGCATGATGCGGCTCGACCGTATCGGCCCGGCCATCGTGCAGGCCTACCTCACCGGTACCGGCTTTGCGTCGGATGTACCGGGGGGTATCGTGGGATTCTTGAAGAGCCAGCCGGCGCTCGACGCACCCGACCTGCAACTGTTGCTGACCGCCGCACCGCTGCCTGCCTGGCCGTATCTGTCGCCCTGGAAAAAACCCTTTAACGATGGTTTTGCCTGCCGTACCGTGATGCTGCACCCTGAGAGTCGCGGCCGGGTTGAGCTGGCGTCGAGCAACCCGAGCGCCGCACCCAGAATCTTCCAGAATTTTCTGGGCACCGACGCCGACTGGAAAGCCACCCGTACAGCCGTACGGCTGATCCGCGATATCGGTCGCCAGCCGGCCCTGGCACCCTACATTGGCCGCGAAATCGCGCCTGGTCCGCAATGCGACACCGAGCAGGCGCTGGACGCCTTCATCCGCAAGACGGCGATTACAGTGCACCACCCGGCCGGCACCTGCCGCATGGGGCGCACGGACGACCCGATGGCGGTTGTCGATACCGACCTGCGTGTGTTGGGCGTGGCGGGCCTGCGGGTGGTCGATGCATCGGTGATGCCGGACCTGACCTCGGGCAACATCAACGCGCCGGTGATCATGATTGCCGAACGGGCCGCCGACCTGATTGCCGGACCCGCAACGCTGGCGCCTGCGTTCTGACAAGTGCCTATGGCGGCCCCGCCCCTGCTGCACAGCGTGTTGGTGACGCAGCCGTTGTCGCAAGCTGCAATTGCCCGGCTTGGCACATTTTTTAGTGTAGAGCTGCGCACGGATGCGCCGGTACCCGGCAGCGACGAACTGGTGCACTGGTTGCAGGGCAAGGCCGGTGTGATCGCCGATACCCGCTACCAGTTTGACGCAGCGCTTGTCGCACGCCTGCCCCATCTCAAGGCCGTCTGCAACCTGGACGGCGCGCACCACAACCTAGACCTGGTAGCACTGACAAGAGCCGGCATACGGGCAACCAGTTTGCCATGGGCCAATTCGGAGCAACGCGTGCCCGGCAAGTGGTCGCGTCGTGTGCGTTTTGACCATCTGGACCGCGCCGACGTATCGGAAAAGGCCGACGACCTGGTCACCGAGCAGTTGATTGCGTCACTGGGGTTCGGGCGCAATAGCTGGCATCCCCGCAATCTGCTGAACGACGAGGTTCAGTGCGAATCATGCTGTTGAACTATTGATCTCTCCATGATTGTTGACAAACCAAGGTTCTGCCGTTTGTGCGGGATCAGGCCGACGTGGCACTCAGCTCCGTTCGTGTCACCCGCCCCGGCGT
This sequence comes from Betaproteobacteria bacterium, assembly GCA_031412185.1. Lineage (GTDB taxonomy): Bacteria > Pseudomonadota > Gammaproteobacteria > Burkholderiales > Burkholderiaceae_C > CAISIP01. Next base: position 3,309 of record JANOCN010000804.1, read on the forward strand.
CCTCGGCTTGTACAAGCGTGCCCGTGTAGGGCAGGGATTCGGCCGTGCTCAGAGCGTGAGAGGCAATCGAATGCGGGTGCATTGGATTACCTCTCACGCTCTCAGTCTCCAGCCACACGGGCAGGTGCCGACGGGTTTAGCGAAATGCGTTCCAGAATCTGGCACTGCACCATGTGCAGGTGCGCACGCATGGCTTTTTCTGCACCCTCGGGGTCACGCGCAGCAATAGCCGCTGCAATCGTGTGATGCTCCGAATCGCGCTGGCGCAAACGCCCTGCGGGGCGCGTCGGCACGCTGTGGACGTGAATGCGCGCGTCGGCACCGATCTGTCGCAGCAAGGCATACAGCTCGGCCGCCAGTGTGTTGCGGGTCGCTCCCGCGATCAGCCGATGGAACGCCAGGTCTGCCGCAGAACTTTCGGTCTCTGCCAGGGTGGTAGCGGCCTTGTTGATGCGCGCAATCTCCAGCGGCGTGGCGCGCAGGGCCGCCAGGCGCGCCAAAATCGGCTCGAGCGCCAGCCGCAACTCGATCACTTCCAGCGGGTTGGTGCCACGTGCCAGCGCCGCACCTTCGCGCGCCAGTGTGGCCCGCCGTTTCGGTACGCTGGCCGTCAATTCACCCGCTGCGCGCAGCTGGATCAGCGCCTTGCGCAGGGTGTGCCGGTTGACGTTGAGCTGCTCACCGAGCAAACGTTCGGCCGGTAGCTTGGTGCCACCGGCGATACGCTGGCGAAGCGCGTCGAGCAGGGCGTCGAGATCGACGTTGCGGGAGCGCAAACGGGCCACGGGTTTCATGCGTTCGAGTATACGGGTGCCCCTTGGCGGCGCACCCCCGCGCACGCCTGGTCAGTCAGAGCCGCTTGCGCTACAACACCAGTGGTTTGGCGTAGCCGGTCATCTCCAGGTAACCACGGCCCACATGCCGCTGCTGCCTGTCCCACAAATCACACAGACCCTCCCAGTACACGGCACCGGTCGAGTTGCGACTGTCCAGCTCCTGGTTGTCCAACAGGGCTCGCACGGTAAATTCGCCAACGGGCGTTTGCACTCTCGACTCCACCGGATAGGTGGCTTGTGTCAGCGGGCTTTTCCACGTTCGCAATGTCGTGAACCGGACTTGCCCCGGCCCGAAGACGGCGGGGGAGTTGGTGCCGTGGATCACCGGGTGCCTCAACGACCCGCCGCCCCACAATACACTGCCTGCCCTGTCGCGCATCTGAAACGCCATCAAGCTGCTACCGTCGAACAGGTTCATGCCGATCCAGTCCCAACCTACTGCGGTTGGGTGCATCAGGCCGTCGCTCCACTCATGGTCCAGCCAGGC
>JANOCN010000805.1:0-4630 GCA_031412185.1 Betaproteobacteria bacterium
AGCCTGGTCTGGGCCTACAACCCGGAGAACCGGCTTGCCGGTGCTGCCGCAGCCCGTCGCGGCCTGGTGTCGCTGGGTGGTGAATTTGGCGGAGGCGGCGACGTGAACCGCGCCAGTCTGGCCATGCTGGAGCGCGGCGTGCGCAACTTCCTCCACTTCAGTGGCGTGATGGCGCACCCTGTCGCACCACCGGAACCAGGTGGCATACGGTTGATGGAAGTATCCAGCCGCGACCACTATGTCTACGCCACCGAACCCGGCCTGCTGGAGCACAGCGTGGACCTGGGCGCCGAAGTCCGCAAAGGCGAGCTCGCAGGCTTGGTCCATTTTGTGGACAACCCCGCCCGCGAACCGGTTCCGGTGTACTTTCGCCGGGGTGGAATGGTGGTGTGCCAGCGCCATTTCGGACGTGTAGAGCGCGGCGACTGTGTCGCGCACCTGGCGACAGACTGCTGATAGCGTCAGCGGCAATGCCAACCGAGCCCACGATGCCCCGCATAGTTACCATCGCCGCCGCCCAAATGGGCCCGATTGCCCGCTCCGAGACCCGCGCTGCAGTGGTGCAGCGCCTGATTGCCATGATGCGCCAGGCCAAGGCTATGGGCGCCGACGTGGTGGCCTATCCGGAGGCTACGCTGACTGCGTTCTTTCCGCACTGGTGGACCGAAGACGACGCCGAGGTGGATGCCTGGTTCGAACGCGAGATGCCCGGCCCGCAGACCCAGCCGCTGTTTGACGAAGCACGCCGACTCGGCATGGGCTTTCACCTCGGGTATTGCGAGCTCGACCAGTCCGGCGGCACCAAGCGGCGCTTCAACACCTCCATCCTGGTCAATGCCCAAGGGCAGACCATCGGCAAATATCGCAAGATCCATTTGCCTGGCCATGCCGACCACCGGCCTGCAACACCGTTCCAGAATCTGGAAAAACGCTACTTTGAAGTCGGCGACCTCGGTTTTGGTGCCTGGCGGGCCTGGGGCGGCGTGGCCGGCATGATGATCTGCAACGACCGGCGTTGGAGCGAGTCCTACCGCGTGTTGGGTCTGCAGGCCGTAGACATGATCTTTTGCGGCTACAACACGCCGGTGCACCACCCGGCAGCACCCGACCACGACCGGCTGGGCCAGTTCCACAACGAGTTGTGTATGCAGTCAGGGGCCTACCAGAACAGCACCTGGGTGATTGGTATCGCCAAGGCCGGCGTCGAAGAAGGCGTGGACATGATCGCTGGCAGCTGCATCATTGCACCGACCGGCGAAATCGTGGCGCGTACCACCAGCAACAGCGACGAAGTGATTGTGGCGCGCTGCGACCTGGATCTTGGCCGTTCCTACCGGGCGACTACCTTCAACTTTGCATTGCACCGGCGCATCGAGGCATATGGGTTGATCGTCGAGCGGAGCGGTGCCGCCGGCCCCGGTACCTGACCCTGGCAACCCGGCGGAAGTAACTGGGCTTGAAACAGGAGGCTTTTCGCCCGCTCCATGGTATGGTCGCAGGATGATACTGCGCAGTCATATCTGAATCGATGCCGCCCTGGTTTCACACGCTCAAGTTCAAGATCGTCGCGTTGGCGGTGGTGACTGGCGTTTTTGCAGCACTCGGTACGGCGCAACTGGTGCTGATGACCACGAAGACTGATATCGAGCGCCTGCTGCTGCAAAACGAGGCCGACGAACGCGAACGCACCGCCGCATTACTTTCCAACAAGCTGGAAACACTGCGCGTAACCTTGAGCGCTGTGGCGCAGCGCACTACCCCGGCGCTATGGCGCGACCCATCCGCCCTGACAGCTTTCCTGGTCGACAAACCGGCGCTCAGCGCCTTGTTTGACAACGTATCGGCCGCCAGCCCCAGCGGCGCGTTGCTGGTGCGTCTGGTCAGAGGGGTGCCCGCTACCGAATTGCCGAATATCGCGGACCGCGACTATTTTCGCCAGGCCCTTGCCACCGACCAGCCGGTGGTATCAGAACCCTTGCTCGGACGTGCGACGAAGACGCCGCTGCTGCTGATTGCCGTTGCCGGCCCCCAGACCGGGGGCAAACCGGACGGCGTACTGGTCGGCTCGTTGGCGCTGCAATCATCCAGCCTGTTTTCAGACCTGGGTGGCAGCGAAGACCGCAAAGGCGCACGCAGCCTGGTGATCAGCCGCTCCGGCAGCGTGCTGGCGCACCCCGATGCGGCGCGGGTAACGGGCAAAGCAATGGATGAACCCGGCCTGGCCGACGTGCTGCGCCAGTGGCAAAGCTCCGGCAGCCCCATCAATACCGAAGGCAGCGCCGTCATGTCGAACGGCAACATGGTGTCGATGGCCGGTATTCCTCTGTCGGACTGGGTGCTGGTGCGCCTGACGCCGCAGTCGGTTGCACTGCAACCGGTCGCGGCGGCCCAGCGCACGGCATGGTTTGCTGCCGCAGGGGTTGGTTGGTTGGTGGCTGCGCTTGCCGGCGCGATGGCCTGGCTCCTTACCCAACCGATCTCGCGGCTACAGGGCCGCGCCGAGATGCTGCTGTCGCACGAAGATGACCAGGATACGCCCTGGCCTGCAGAATCGGGCGAGGTAGGTGCATTGGGGCGCGCCTTCGAGCTGGTGGTGAACCAGCGTCAGCGGCGCCAGGGCGAAACGCAGGCGCTCTTGCTGAAGATGGAAGCGGTGCTGGACCATGCCCAAGTGGGTATCGCCTTGACGCGCGATGGCCACTTCGAGATGGTGAGTCGGCACTTCTGCCACATCTTTCGCTGCGAGAAACACCAGGCCCTGGGCGAATCCACACGCATGATCTACGGGTCGGACGAGGCCTACCAGGCCTTGTCTGCCCAGGCCCTCCCAGAATTCATGCAGCGCGGCGCATTTGAAGGCGAGGTAGAGCTGGTGCGCCACTCCGGCGAGGCGTTTTGGGCCCAGATGCGCGGCCGCGCGGTTGTTGCTGGCGACCGCACCAAAGGTACCATCTGGACCATCGAAGACGTGTCCGAAGAGCGAGAGCACCGCGAGCGCCTGAGTTGGTCCGCCAGCCATGATGCGCTTACCCGGCTGGCGAACCGGCCCGCCTTCGAGGCATTGCTGGACAGCGCTACCCAACACGCGGCCTCCGAGCCTTTCTGCGTCATGTTCATTGACCTGGACCGCTTCAAGCAGGTCAACGACACCGGTGGTCATGCGGCCGGCGATGCCATGCTGCGCAACGTGGCGCACCAGCTCGCGGCGCACGTGCGCAAGTCCGACACCGTAGCGCGGCTCGGCGGCGACGAATTCGCGGTGTTGCTGAGCCAGTGCCCGTTGTCGCACGCGCGCGAGATAGCCGAGAAGCTGCGCGCCGCCGTCAACGCCTACCGGCTGGACTGGGAAGGGCACTCGTTCGGTGTCGGGGCCAGTATTGGGTTGGTAGCAGTAGACGCGCGTTACACCACCACCGCCGACGTACTGCGCGCCGCAGATGCCGCGTGTTACACCGCCAAGCAGCGCGGCCGCAATTGCGTCGCCGTGTTTGAAGAGACGCCAGCCTGAAGCGCCACATGCCGTAAACCCGCATTGCGCCGCATGAAAGCGCCCAGCAGGCCCAGACCGGCGAGCAACATAGCCCAGGTCTCGAGCTCCGGCACCGGCGCGATGCCAGCTTGGAGCACTTCTAAGCGAACCAGATCGGCCGCGTAGTCATAGGTGAGCTGGTAGTCAAATCCGGTGCCGAAATTGCTTGTCGTGACGTTGGCGAAGGTTCCGCTCAGGGCACCGGTAGCGTCCAGGACTACGAAAACATCTCCATCCTGCAATGCGCAGGTAGCCACACAATACAAAGCCAGCGTGCCGCCGAGCTGCGCGGTGCCGTTGATCACGAAGGTGTCGAACAGCGCGCTGCTGGCCAGTTCGGTGTCCAAATATCCAGCCGCCGACTGGTTGTAGTTGCCGTTGAAAGTAAGGGTGCCGGGTGAGTTGCCAGGTGCAACGTGGCCGGCATTGGTCAGCTGGTTGCTGGCCAGCGTGCCGCTACCGGTGAGCGTGCCGCTGTTGATGAAGTTGCCAGGCAGGTTGATGGTGCCGCTTGAGACCTGAACGACGCCCTGGTTGTCGAAGCCCAGGCTGTTTCCGATGGTGGACACGCCCGCCCCCGCCGTTTTGGTGATAAGCCCGGTATTGACGAAACTGACGGCGGCACCGCCGTTATAGATCAACTGGGCGTCGGCCTGGAAATCGAACGTTCCCTGGTTGGCAAAGGTCGCGCCGTCCTGCAAGTACCAGGCATCGGAAGTAGCCCACACCACGGTTCCCTGGTTGGCCAGAACCGTGCTATTGCCGGAAAGAAATTTGAACCCTCCGTTGCCGATGCGCATTTCGGTGCCTGGATTGAGATGCCACGACCCGGCCAGATAACCACCGGTGAAAGCGACGGTGCCGGTAGCCAGCAGGGCCTTGGAGCCGACGGTTGTGCCATCACCACCCGCAAAGATGCCGGATTGCAGGCGCAGGTTTGCCGAGCTGAAGTTGTCGACGAAACGCGCGTTGTTGGTGACGAAATTCGCGCCCGCACCGGTGAACTGTGTAGCGGCATTGAACCTGGACAGCCCCCCGTTGTAGACAATGCTGCCCCCAGCCTCGGCATCCAGCGCGCCACCGTTGTTGGTGAAGGCTATG
>JANOCN010000806.1:0-2703 GCA_031412185.1 Betaproteobacteria bacterium
CCGACTGGACTATGCGGGCTACACACGCACCTGGCTGAAGCGGCTGGACGTGGCATGGTCGGAATACGTCGGCTGAGCCGCGCATCACGACGTGAACTGGTGCATTCGAAAGTCTGGGGCCCGAAGTCGGCACACTCACCATCATCGCAGATCGGGTCGATGGGGCGCTCGGCGCAGCGGCATAAAGGAGGAGAGCCGCGGGGCTCGGGGGACAGCCGCGGAGCTGAGTGCGCCGTCGGCCTGATCCCGTACAGGCAATGGCGTGCCGGTGACTCTACCTCATCCGGTGTTACGCAAACCCGCAGCGATGCCGTTGATGGAAATATGAATACCCCGGCGCGCACGCTCGTCGGTCTGCCCGGCGCGGTAACGCCGTACCAGTTCTACCTGCAGATGGTGCAATGGGTCAATATACGGAAAGCGGTGCCGGATCGAGCGTTGCAACGCGGCGTTGTTGGCCAGGCGCTGCTTGTGGCCGGTAATCAGCGTCAGCGCATCGGCGGTAAGGTGCCATTCGGTCTCGATTGCACCGAATATCTTCTTGCGCAGACGGCTGTTGCCCACCAGCTCCGCATAACGCGATGCCAGCGCCAGGTCGCTCTTGGCCATCACCATGTCCATGTTCGAGAGCAGGGTGCGAAAAAACGGCCATTGCCGTAGCATTTTTTGCAAAAGCGCGAGCCGGTCCTTACGGTCTCGGGGTCCAGGCTCGTTCAGAAAACTATGGACCGCAGAACCGAAACCATACCAGCCCGGCAAGGTCAGGCGGCATTGGCCCCAGCTGAAGCCCCAGGGAATGGCGCGCAGGTCTTCGATGCGCTGCGATGCTTTGCGCGAGGCCGGGCGCGAGCCGATGTTGAGTTCGGCAATTTCGCGTATCGGCGTGGAGTCGAAGAAATACTCGGTGAAACCCGGCGTGTCATAGACCAGGCTGCGGTATGCCGCCATGCTGAAACGCGACAAACTCGCAGCAGTGCGTAAAAAATCGGCACTGGCCGGTTTGGTGGTTTGCAGCAGGGTTGCCTCCAGTGTCGCTGCCACCAGGGTCTCCAGGTTGCGCCGCCCGATTTCCGGGTTGGCGTATTTGGAGCCTATGACTTCGCCTTGTTCGGTCAGGCGAATCTGGCCGCGTACAGTGCCCGGGGGTTGCGCCAGGATCGCCTGGTAACTCGGCCCGCCGCCGCGCCCGACGGTTCCGCCGCGACCGTGGAACAGGCGCAGTTTGATCCTTGTTGTGGCCCCGGCCTGCTGGGCCAGTTCATCAAACAGGTCCACCAGCGCAATCTCGGCCAGGTACAGCTCCCAGTTGCTGGTGAAGATGCCGCCATCCTTGTTGCTGTCGGAGTAACCCAGCATGATGTCCTGCTCGGCGCCACCACGGCGTACCAGGGCGCTCACACCGGGTAATGCGTAGAACTGGCGTATGATGACGGCGGCGTTGCGCAGGTCTTCGATGGTCTCGAACAATGGCACAACGATCAGGGCTGCGCGGGCCTGCGCATCCAGTGTGCCGAGCATCAGCCCGGTTTCTTTCTGCAGCAGCAGCACCTCAAGCAAATCGCTCACGCTCTCGGTGTGGCTGATGATGTAGTGGCGTATCGATTGCTCGCCGTAACGCGCCAGCAGGTCGCGCGCAGACTCGAAAATCGCCAGTTCTGCCTGGGCCAGACTGGAATACCCGTGGTCCAGCACACGCAAGGGCCGGGCGTCTGACAGCAGGCGCTGCAAAACTTCGCGTTTCGCAGTTTCGCCCAGACTGGCGTAGGCAGGCTCGATGCGCGCAGCGGCCAGCAATTCGGCGATCACCTCCTCGTGTTTGTCGGAACTCTGGCGCAGGTCTACGGTTGCCAGATGAAATCCGAATACTTCCACTGCCCGAATCAGCGGATGCAGGCGCTGCGTTGCCATGGCCGAACCGTGGTGCGACTGCAGCGACGCTTCGATGGTGCGCAGGTCGGTACAGAAGTCCTGTGCCTTCAGGTAAGCATTCTGGGGTGCTACCGCGTGGCGGGCAGCCTCCCCGCCAGTCAGACTCTTGAGAGTGGCGGCGAGCCGGGCGTACATACCGGTGAGTGCGCGCCGGTAGGGTTCGTCCTGCCGGTGTTCGTTGGCGTCGGGCGATCGCTCAGCCAGCGCGCGCATCTCTGCAGAGCAGTTCACCAGCATCGCCGACACCGACAATTCGCCACCCAGGTAGTGCACCTCGGTCAGGTAGTGGCGCAGCGCCACCTCGGCTTGCCGCTTGAGCGCGTACTGCAGGGTCTGCGCACTCACGTTCGGGTTGCCGTCGCGGTCGCCCCCAATCCACTGGCCCATGCGCAGGAAGCTGTGGATGTGGCCCTGACCGAGCTCGCGTTCCAGGTCGGCGTAGAGCTTGGGAATCTCGCGCAGAAACGTGGCCTCGTAGTAACTCAGCGCATTCTCGATCTCGTCGGCCACCGTGAGCTTGGTAAAACGCAACAGCCGGGTCTGCCATAGCTGCATCACGCGGGCGCGAATCTGTGCCTCGTTGGCCGCCAGTTCCTTTGGCGTCAACGCGTCTTTGCGCGCGCCGGTGGCCAGCGACAGCAACTTGATGGCGTCGCGCGCCACCAGCAGTTGGGCAATACCACGCTCAGCATCCAGGATGCTCTTGCGCTGCACCTCGGTCGGGTGCGCCGTGAGCACCGGCGAGACCAGGCTGCCAGCCAGGGTTTCGACAAT
>JANOCN010000807.1:0-1691 GCA_031412185.1 Betaproteobacteria bacterium
CCAGGCCACACGCCAGATCGACACCACCGAAACGCACCACGCCGGGACGCACCACGATACCTGGCAGGAAATTGGTGGTGCCCACAAAGTCGGCCACAAAAGCGCTGGCCGGTTTGCGGTACACCTCCATCGGTGTGCCGACCTGCTCGATCACACCTTCGTTCATAACCACAATACGGTCGGCCATCGTCAAGGCCTCTTCCTGGTCGTGGGTGACCATGATGGTGGTGATACCCAGACGCTGGTGCAGGCGGCGGATCTCGATGCGCAGATAGGCGCGCACACGCGCATCGAGCGCGCTCAGGGGTTCGTCCAGCAGCAACAGGCCGGGAGACAATGCCAACGCCCGCGCCAGCGCTACCCGCTGTTGCTGGCCGCCCGAGAGCTGGGCCGGATACTTGGGTCCGGAATCCGGCATGCCGACCAGGCGCAGCAAATCCGCCACCCGGCTGGCAATTTCGACCCGTGCCATCCCGTGGCTCACCAGACCGTAGCCGACATTAGCCGCCACGGTGAGGTTGGGGAACAGCGCGTACGACTGGAACACGATGCCGAAGTCGCGCTGCGACGCTGGCAGGTTCGAGATTTCCTTGTCGGCCTGGAAGATTCGACCCGACGTCTGGATATCGAGCCCGGCAATGGCACGCAGCAGCGTTGTTTTGCCACAGCCCGAGGGCCCGAGAAAACACACAAATTCGCCTGGGTAAACCTCCAGCGATACGTCTTTCAGGGCCCAGAACGCGCCGAACTGCTTCTTCAGGCGCTCGATGCGCAGATACGGCGGCTTGCCCGCCAGTGCTTCTTTTTCTTGCATGTCAAGGGCCGCGGCCGGCCCTGGTCTTTAAACCCAGCCGCCGCCCGCGCCGCAAGTGTGTGTCAGTTCGCCACCTTACTTGGGTGCCGACTTGCCATCGTAACGCTTGGTCCACTCAGCCAGAATTTTGGCGCGGTCAGCACCCATTTTGGACAGGTCGATCTTGACCATGGCCGCATCCGCGCTTGGCGGGTAGTTGGGCGGTGCCGGGTTCATGCCGGGATAACCGACGATGGCGTAGTACTTGCCATACATCTCGTAGGCACCCTTGCTGATCGCAAAATCAGCCAGCTTTTGTGCTGCGGCGACGTTCTTGGTGCCTTTGACAATGGCGGTCGCTTCCATGTCCCATGGCGCGCCTTCTTTGGCCAGAATAATGTCGATCGGGGCACCGGCTGTCTTTTCACGGGCTCCGCGCATGTCGAAGCCGATACCGATCGCACGTTCACCCTTGGCGGCCTGCACGCAGGGCGCTGAGCCGGAATGGGTATAGACAGCAATGTTGTTGTGCAGCTTGTCCATGAACTCCCAGGCACCTTTTTCGCCCATGATCTGGATCCAGGCATACACCGCCTGGTACCCGGTACCCGAAGAGGCCGGGTTGGGCATCACGATGGAGTCTTTGTAGACCGGGTTGGCCAGGTCGGCCCAGGAAGCGGGCTTGGGAAGATTCTTCTTGGGGCCTTCGACCGTGTTGTAGCACATGACGGCCAGCCAGGCATCCATACCGGTCCAGGTGGTGGGGTTCTTGCTGCTTCTGAATACCGGCTTTATCTGGTCAACCCCTTTCGGCGTGTAGGGCTGAAGCATGTCCATAGAGTCGAACAGTGCAATGCTCGACGCACCCAGGCCCCAGATGACATCGGCGCGGGGATTG
>JANOCN010000808.1:0-5606 GCA_031412185.1 Betaproteobacteria bacterium
CCTGCAAGCAACACCACCGCGCGACATGGTTGCCAGAATGCTGCGCAACCTGAAGGAAATCCACAAGGCCCAGCAAGACTGGCAACGCGCGATTGCAGTGCAAGACCGCTTGATCGTGTTGTTACCCCAGGCCTGGGCCGAGTACCGCGACCGGGGCCTGGCGCACGCCGAACTCGGGCATGCAGCGCAGGCGGTCGAAGACCTGGAGGCTTACCTGGTGAATATCGAGGAGGGCCTGGACATCGACGCTGTCGCTGCACGCGTGGCGACGTTGCGGCGCGCCAAGAGCGGTTAAGCGACAGTCCCTCCGGGCAACGCGGGTCTAGCTGATTTCGACTGCGTTGCCGGTGCCCCGGGGTGCGATGGTTCCTATCTGGTAGACCGTTTCCCCGTGTTGGCGCAAGGTCTGCGCTAGCGCCGGGGCGCTGGAGGCGTCGGTTACCAGCACCATACCGATACCGTTGTTGAAGGTCCGGTTCATTTCGGTGTCACTGATGCCTGCAGTTGTCTGCAGCCAGTCAAACAGCTCGCTGTGCGGCCAGCTGCTTCTGGTCAGGTGCGCCGCGCTTGTGTCGGGCAGAACACGTGGAATGTTCTCCAGCAGGCCGCCACCGGTAATGTGCGCCAGCGCCTTGACCGGGTGCGCAGCCAATGCGGCCAGCACTGGTTTGACATAAAGTCGCGTGGGTTCCATCAGCGCTTCGCGAAACGGTTTGCCGTCGAGCGTAGCTGGCAGCCGGCTTGCGTCGTGGTCCGCGCCAGTTCCTGCTACACGGTCTATGCACCTGCGTACCAGGCTGAAACCGTTGGAATGCACGCCACTGCTGGCCAGGCCGAGCACTATGTCACCGGCCACCACATTCTTGCCGGTGAGGATCTTTGATTTCTCCACCGCACCCACCGCGAAGCCGGCCAGATCGTATTCCCCGTTGGGGTACATGCCTGGCATTTCAGCCGTTTCGCCGCCAATCAGCGCGCAGCCCGACAGCTCGCAACCACGGGCGATGCCCCCGATCACTGCGGTAGCTGTCTCCAGCTCCAGCTTGCCGCAGGCAAAGTAGTCCAGGAAAAACAGTGGTTCGGCACCCTGTACCAGCACATCATTGACACTCATGGCGACCAGGTCGATACCTACGGTGTCGTGCATGTTCCACGCAAACGCGAGCTTTAGTTTGGTACCCACACCGTCGGTGCCACTCACCAGCACCGGCTCGCGGTAACGTTTTGGCAGCTCGAACAAGGCGCCAAACCCGCCGATGCCCGCCAGCACCCCTTCCCGCATGGTTTTGCGCGCCAACGGCTTGATGCGTTCGACCAGCGCGTCACCGGCATCGATATCGACACCTGCGTCTTTGTACGAGAGCGCGGCGGGGGGGGCAGGGTGGGTCATGGAAAACGTGTTGGGAAGTGCCTGTGGCCATGCGGCCAGGCAAGCCGCCACCAGAGGGCGCAGCCGACCCCGATAGAATTTGCCCAGATTCTAAGGGTTAAGGGCCTAACGCATGAAATTTACCGCTGCCCAAAAAGCCGCCGCTGCATGGAGCCTGATCGCGTTGGCGGTGGCCCTGGTGGTGTGGTTGCTGGCCCCGGTGTTGACGCCTTTCATCGTGGCTGCGGTGCTGGCCTATGCACTCACGCCATTGGTAAACCGGCTGGACCGCATGGGGCATGGCCGTGTGCCGCGGGTGCTGGCCGTGCTGGTGGTCGAGCTGCTGCTGCTGGTCGCCTTGCTCGGGGTGGTACTGCTGATTGTGCCGATTCTGGCCAAGGAGGTGCCGCTCATGCGCGAACAGGTGCCGCTGCTGTTTGACCGGCTCAATGGCACGCTCAAGCCGTTGCTGGCCCAGTGGGGCGTGCCGTTTTCGCTCGACGTTGCCAACATCAAGGCGTTTGTGCTGAAGTACCTGAACGCCAACTTCGAGGATGCGTTCGGCTCCTTGCTGGCTTCGCTCAAACTGGGCGGCAGCGTGGCGTTTGCAATCATCGGCAACGCAGTGCTGATACCGGTAGCGCTGTTCTATTTGCTGATGGACTGGGACCGCTTTGTTGCGTCTGTAACCCGACTGGTGCCCGAACGCATGCGTACCGGGTTCTACAGTTTTACCGGGGAAGCTGACGCCGTGCTGGGGCAATACCTGCGCGGCCAGTTGCTGGTGATGCTGGTGATGGCGGTTTTTTACAGTGTCGGCCTGGCGCTTTTTGGGCTGGACCTGGCGCTGCCCATCGGCGTATTTACCGGGCTGGCCATGTTCGTGCCGTATCTGGGCTTCGGCCTGGGCCTGATCATGGCCATACTGGCCGGTTTTCTGCAGTTCTCGGCTACTACCGGTCCGGGCTCTGCGGTCTTGATGGTGGCGGTGGTGTACGGCCTGGGGCAACTTGTCGAAAGCCTGTATCTCACGCCCCGGCTGGTCGGCGAGCGGATCGGTTTGCACCCGCTGGCAGTTATTTTCGCCTTGTTGGCGTTTGGGCAATTGCTGGGTTTTGTGGGGGTACTGATTGCATTGCCTGCCAGCGCGGTGTTGCTGGTGGCGATAAGGCGCGCCTGGACCAGTTACCTGACCAGTGCGCTCTACCTTGGCACCTGAGCACTTGTTGCGCACGCCGGTGCCCGCGAACCCCATTCACCGCGCCGCGCCATGAAACAGATTGCGCTGGATATCGGGCTGGCGACCGGCCCTACTTTGCACAACTTCTTCACTGGGCCGAATGCGGCGGTGCAACAGCACCTGGGTTTGTGGGTTGGCGAAAAGACCCAAACCTCCACCCGTTCCCCGGTCCCTACTTACCTCTGGGGCGCTTGCGGTAGCGGCAAGAGCCACTTGCTCAAGGCAGTGCGCGAAGCCTTGCGCGAACAGGGCGCTACTGTGGGCTGGCTGGATGCCTCCGACCTGGAGCCTGTGGATTTTTCTGACGCCTGGGCGGCGGTGATTTTTGACGATGTGCATCTGTACACGGCGGCCCAGCAGCACGCCGCTTTCAACTGGTTTGTCAATGCCCAGACGCACCAGCGCTGGGTGCTGGGGGCGGGGGACCAGCCCCCGTCTGCCTTGCAGGTGCGCGATGACCTGCGCACGCGCCTGGGATGGGGCCATGTGTTCGGACTCCAGGTGCTCAGTGAACCCGAGCGCCGTGCAGTGCTGCGCCAGGCGGCTGACGCGCGCGGTGTGTTTCTCGGCGACGAGGTGATGGATTTCATGTTGACTCGCTTTAGCCGCGACCTGGGTAGCCTGATGGAATTGCTCGAGCTGATCGACGCTTACGCCCTGCAACACAAACGTGCAATCACGGTACCGCTGATCCGGTCGATGATGGATGCATCATGAAAAAAGTGGCCCTGTTCGACCTCGACCACACGCTGATTCCGATCGACTCGGACTATGCCTGGGGCGTCTACACCACCACCATCGGCTGGACCGACGCGCTGCAGTTTGCGCAGCGCAACGAAGCGTTTTACGCACAGTACCAGGCTGGCACGCTGGATATCCATGACTATGTGCGTTTTGCCACCGACGCCATACGCCTGCGCGGCGAGCTTGCCTCCCTCGCTGCACGCGAAGACTTCATGCAGTCGGTGGTGCGGCCTGTGATCCAGCCGCAGGCGCTGGCGCTGGTGCGTCGGCACCAGCACGCGGGTGACCTGGTGGCCATCATCACTGCGACCAACGAATTCGTCACCCGGCCGATTGCCGATGCGCTGGGTGTACCGGACCTGATGGCGGTCGAACTGGAGCGCGAACCCTTACCCATCTCGGGCGGGACTGGCTGGATAACCGGTGCCATCCGGGGCGTGGCTTCGGCCCGCGCCGGCAAGGTGACCCGGGTGGCGCAATGGCTGCAGGACCGCGCCCTTGGCTGGCCGGACGTTCACCTCACCTTCTACTCCGACTCCACCAACGACCTGCCGCTGCTGGAGCGCGCCAACACACCCGTGGCCACCAACCCCGACGACCTTTTGCGCGCCATCGCCATGGAGCGCGGATGGCGCATACTGGACCTGTTCCCCCGAACCTAAGCTGTTGTAGAACCCAGTCTGCGCAGATACTTCGACCACATGATCAAAAACTTTATCGACAAGCTGCTCGGAAAATCGGGCGCCCGCAGCGCCAAGCCCAAATTCGGCAAACGCCAGGAGGTGGGTGCCAGTGAACATGGCATAGACCCCAAACTGGTGGACGAACGCGCTGCCACAGTCGTGCACACCCTGAAACAGGCCGGTTTCGAGGCCTACATCGTTGGCGGTGCGGTGCGCGACCTGCTGGTGGGTTTGCGCCCGAAAGACTTTGACGTCGCTACCAACGCCACGCCGGAGCAGGTCAAGGGGCTGTTCCGGCGCGCCTTCATCCTCGGGCGGCGATTTCGCATTGTGCACGTGGTGTTCGGACGCGGACGCGAGCATGAAGTGATCGAGGTGTCTACTTTCCGCGCCTACCTCGACAACGCCGCCGCCGAGCAGGTGGCCGGCAACGAACGTACCAGCCGAAGCGAGTTGGCTGGCATGAAACACGCGGTCGACTCCAGCGGCCGGGTGTTGCGCGACAACGTCTGGGGTCCGCAGGAGGAGGACGCGGTGCGGCGCGACTTCACCATCAACGCGATGTATTACGACCCCGAAACGCAGGTGGTGGTGGACTACCACGGCGGCATCAAGGACGCGAAGAAACTCATGCTGCGCATGATCGGCGACCCGGCCACGCGTTACCGCGAAGACCCGGTGCGGATCATCAGGGCTGTGCGTTTTGCTGCCAAATTGCGTGGCCTGGGCTTCAAGCTCGAACCCAAGACCGCAGCACCCCTGGTGGCCATGAAGGCGCTGCTGGGCGACGTGCCGCAGAGTCGGCTGTTCGATGAAATGCTGAAGCTGCTGCAGACCGGCCATTCGCTGGCAACCATCGAGCAGCTGAAAGACCTGGGGCTTGGCCAGGGCATCTATCCGCTGCTCGACGTGGTGGTGGAGCGTGCTGGCGAACCGTTTGTGCATTCTGCGTTGCAGGACACCGACCGGCGCGTGGGCGAAGGCAAATCGGTTGCGCCGAGTTTTCTGCTCGCCTGCGTGTTGTGGTCCGATGTGCGCGAGGGCTGGGCGCAGCGCATGGAGGGCCGCGCCCGCGCGCCGGCTTTCCAGGCCCTGCAGGAAGCCATCGACGAGACCTTCGGCTCGCGCATCGGCGACGTGTCGGGCGGCGGCAAACTGGCCGGCGACATGCGCGAGATCTGGATGATGCAGCCGCGCTTCGACAAACGCGTCGGCAACTCGGCCTTCAGCCTGGTGGACCAGCCGCGTTTCCGCGCCGCATTCGACTTCATGCGGCTGCGCTCCGATATCGGCGAAGTGGAAGAGGTGCTGGCCGACTGGTGGCAGGAGTTCAGCCTTGCCAGCGACGACCTGCGCCAGGACATGGTGGATGCGGTGCGCGACGAGCAAGCGTTGCGCCAGCGCGCCCCGCGCTTCACCCGTGCACCGGGACCGGGCGACCTGACGTCCGCGGAAGAGGGCGTGGTACCCCGCGTGTCGGCGGCCGTGCCTCCCCCGGAGGACCCGTCGGCGGACCTGCCCCCGGCGGCCGACGCACCGGCCCGGAAACGCCGCCGCCGTCGCGCCAGTG
>JANOCN010000809.1:0-3164 GCA_031412185.1 Betaproteobacteria bacterium
TGTGCATTTCCGCAATGAGGTCAATATTTGACTCAGTCAATTGCAAGTTGATGTCCTTGCACATCCAGAGACACCAAGCGACTTCGCTGTGATGACCCAAAGGAGCCTGATCTTGGATGATCGCGTTGACCAGTCTTTCGAGTCGGCTGCGCCTAATTGGGTAGCCTACGCGGGCGTATGTTGAAAGTAGTCTGGCTACGCTCTGCAATGAGTTTGGATACCCCAGAGCCACATGGCAAATGTGAGCCTCGAAACTATCCCAGTTTTCCCGCCGGACAAGTACTGATGATGCGCGCTTCAGCGCGTAGGTCATTACGCTCTCGTCCGAATTACGCCGTGCGACATCCTTGGCCAACTCAAAGAAATGATTTATATCTGATGCTTGCTTTCGTCCCCCTTCAGCAATATCAACTCTACGAAGTTGATGAGTCCAGAAATCGTCACTTATCTCAAATACCGCGCATGTTTGGGTTTTCTCAAAATTGATCTGAAGCTCAAACTCCTTTAGCGATCTGATCAACGCAGCAAGCGCCGCCTCTGCCTCATGCGAGGTGGCGAAAAACATAAAGTAGTCGTCAACGTATCGGAATCCTGCCGGCAAGGTTTTCAACCGCTTCTTGAGTTCGACGTCAACGGAGGTAGCAATCGCCTCCGCAATAATGTGCGAAGTGTCTGGACCAATTGGCAAACCTATGGTCTGTTCATCTTGTCCTTGACGAAGCGACAGGTCTAGAAGGTTTCCGAAATACTTTGGGGTCGCTCCTCTATGTTTCTTTGCAACGGCTTTTCCGTGCAAAGCCCATGGCACTGAGTGTGTGTAAACCGTGGGGAAGAACCGCGAGATATCGGTTCGCAACATATATCTGTATCCCGCTGAATGCAAAACTTTGCGGTCGTAGAGGAGCTGCATTGATGGGATGTTCGCGGCTCGGCTTCCAGTCTTGAGAAATCGCGGCCTGCTGGCGCTTAGACGTGATTGTCGATAGTGCTTCAGAAATTGCGGCCAGTAGGTCGCCACGACAGTGGCGAGGTAGGTTTGAGCGACAGGATTTGGAAGACTGATGATGCGTCGTTGGTGGCCGGCGCGGGCAGCGCTAAAAATCTCAGCCCTGCTACTGGGCGCTTTCGCGACTTTCGGTCCCTTTATGGGCGCCGGCTGTATCGCTAGCCATTCGGCGTACAGGGCCGCGTGATGCATTGCCAAATCGCTAGTTTTGAACGCTGGCGGCAACTGAGATGGAAAGTAACCGTGCTCTAAGAGACGTTCAATTCGGTCCAATGGTCAGACCCCCTCTGTATCGGTGGAAATAGTGGGGCGTTGAAGCATCAGGACACCACCTGGTAATACAAATTCTGCGGATGCTTAGCCTGCGCAAAAAAGAACCACCGCTCGGCAATCAGTCCCGGTGCCTGAACTGCCATCGCCAGCACCCACGGCAAGCCGGTCTGGCTTAGCAACCCCCACACCATCAGCAGCACCGGCAGCGCAAACGCCAGTACCTGAAATCCGATCTTCACGTTCTTCACGGTCGCCGCCTTGGCCCCATGAAAAAACTCCCGCGTATTGAACGCACCCGCCGACATGCCCATGGACTTCTGCACCAGCTTCGGTGACCTGATTCCGGTGGCCGATTGCAAGGTCGATTTGTGTTTGATGCTCGCATTGCGCCCCAGCGACAAGCCGCGCACGGCCCAGGCCACCAGCGTGACCACTACGGCGCCGACCCCTGCCGACTTGATCAGCACCACATCTCCCACCAGCGCCGCCAGGGCACAGCCCAGTACCAAACCCGACGACAGGCCAATAAGTGTGAAGTTGATGATGGTCAGCGGGTGTGCCCACTCTTCGATGAATCTCAGGCAGGCATAAATCATTGCAGTGCAATACCACAGTGCCAGCGCGCCGCCGATTATCAAGGCGGGCAGCAACCACCACCATTGGGTGGGCAGTGGCGTGGCGATGGGCGTGGGCATGGTTGCGACAGAGCGTATCGACACCCACCACACCGCGACCAGCGCTATGAAGGCCGGCAACACGATTACCTCGCGCGACATCCAGGACGTGCGCCACATCAACACGGCACGCCACGCGCGCATCTTGCGGCCCAGGTGCAGGAACGACGCGGCTAGCCCGGCCACCAGAAGTACCTCGGCCACTTGCAGCGCCATCAACACAAAGCTGGGTGCCAGCGGCACGCGGGCCAATGCGCACAGGGCCAACAGCACGACCAGGCCTTGCGCGGCACCGGCCAAGGTGGTGAAGAACAGGATGGAGAAGGCGGGATGCATCGCGCGATGACTTACTAACCTGGGTTCAATGCTCGGCAGGTGGGGTGATACGCCGCGGCAGATACTGGTTCGCCGGTTGCGTCTCCCACTCGGGCATCAGCGCATAACCACCGCGTTCACGGATCGCCTTGGACACTTCCGAGTCCGGGTCCTTCACGTCCCCGAACAGGCGTGCGCCGGTCGGGCAGGCTTTCACGCAGGCGGGTTGGCGGTCGGCTGGTGGCAGCAGTTCGTCGTAGATGCGGTCCACGCACAGGGTGCATTTGGTCATCACCTGGCGTTCTTCGTCGAGCTCGCGCGCGCCGTAGGGGCAGGCCCAGGCGCAGTATTTGCAGCCTATGCATTTGTCGTAGTCCACCAGCACGATGCCGTCCTCCTTGCGTTTGTAGCTGGCACCGGTCGGGCAAACCGGCACGCAGGGCGGGTCTTCGCAGTGCAGGCAGCTTTTGGGGAAGTGGATGGTCTCGGTGCCGGGGAAGCTGCCGGCCTCGTAGGTCTGCACGCGGTTGAAGAATGTGCCGGTTGGGTTGGCACCATAGGCGTTCTCGTCGGCCAGTGGGCCGGCGCTGCCCGACGTGTTCCATTGTTTGCAGGATGTGACGCAGGCGTGGCAACCTACGCAGACGTTCAGGTCTATAACCAGCGCAAGTTGTTTAGCCAGTGTTCCGCCGGGTTGTGCACGGGCACTGGTGGTGGATGCGGCTTGCCGCACTGCGGCAGCGGCACGCGGCGGTGCCGATGCCGGTGCTTCCGCCACCACGTTGGCACCCAGAATATCTTTCAGCCAGCCCATCATGGTGTTTTGCGCCCCGCGAAATAGGTCAACACCTTGGCCGCCTTGCCCAGCACACCCGGCACCGCCGTTGTGGCCGCAA
>JANOCN010000810.1:0-3405 GCA_031412185.1 Betaproteobacteria bacterium
CGGCTGCAAAGGGGTGGATATGAACATCGCTGTGATACCGCCCTATGTCCCCACGCTGTCGATGTTGGCCACGTCGCAGGGCGGCATCCAGGGACCGAACCCGCTCGCGGTGGTCGAGCCGGGCAATGCCCTGGTTCTGCCCCAGCCGATGACACCGCACAACTTTTTGCGCGGATTCGACAACGTACCGGCTTCCATGTTCACCACGGCACCTGTGTCCAGCGCGACTGACAGCCTGTTTTTCTCGGGCGGTAGTTCCAACACCGTTTCGGTGTCGGTCGCCATGGCTGGGCCGAACGACCCTTTGAACGTAGCGTCGAATCCGTATGGCTGGGATCCTGCCAAGCCCTACAACATGATTGTGTCGAACTGCACGGTGTCGAATCTTTTTGCCGGGCAAATAAACGTGGCCGGAACTGAAATTGCGCACGGCACCACGGTGGTGGGGTCGGCCAGTGTTGCTACCAATAGGAACGACAACTTTTTCCCGGCCACCACGACTAGATACGGCATCGACGCGATCGTGATGCCTTTGGAGTGGAACTTCTATTACGTGGCAACCCGCGCCGGTGCCAGCACACCCAGCCTGTACCGCGTGTTCTACGACGGCAACGAGCGCAAGGCAGCCGAGGAAGTGGTCTCCAACGTGGAGAGCATGAAGCTGCATTACGGCGAGAACCTGCTTGGCGTCGATACCGCCACGGGTCTGTCCTGCAACCTGATTGCAGGAGCCGCTACTTGTGCCGCCACCATGCAGTCAGATGTGTGGCGCACCACCGCCGCTTCGGTGACCGACTGGTCGCGTGTAGTTGCGGTGCGGGTTGGCTTGATGATGGTGAGCGAAGACAACTCGGCCAATCCCGGTTTGTCGACCGGCATGCCCACTATGCTCGGTTTGCCGTACGTCAGCCCGGTCGGTGCATCACTCACCCGGCTGCGCAAGGAATTTTCCACCACTGTCGTGATTCGAAACCGCGTTGCGGCACGGTAGCGCGGGAGTTAGGGCTATGACCACCATCCTACACATCCGCCAGGTACAGCACATCAGGCGAAGCCAGCGTACACCAAGATCCCGGCAACGCGGCATGACCCTCTTGGTGGGCCTGATCCTTCTATTGATGCTCAGTGTGCTGGCAACGATCGGGTTTCGCAATACCACCTTGTCGGAACGTATGACCGGCAACTCGGTGGACCGCACTGTATCTTTTCAATCGGCCGAGAGCGCGGGCAAGGAGGCACTTACCGTGCTTGCGGCCGGTGCTTTCAACGCGGCTACCCTTGGCCACTATGCGCTGCCGATCGGGCAGGGCGGAACCACCAATTTCTGGACCCAGGGTGACGGGGTGACGGTGGCGGTGGTCACCGATTGCCCCACCACAACACCGTTTAGCTGGAGAAGCTGCGCCGCCGAGGTGCCCACCAAATACCCCCGTGATGCGAGCAAAGCGAAATACGCAATCGAGTTGCTGACCCAGGTCTCCAGCGGCGGCAGCACAACGTCAACTTATCGCGTGACCTCACGCAGTACCGGTGGTTCAGGGAATGCCGATGTAGTCCTTCAGACTATTTTTGTGCGCACCACAACACCGTAGCGAATTACCCAGGGAGTCTTGCAATGAACAAGAAATTATTTGAATCGAAAGCCAAAGGCCGAGGTAGTGCGCGGCCATCCAAGAAGGTGTGGCAGGGATCTGCGGCGGCATTGTTGGCTCTGGCTTTCCAGGGCTTCTTGGCACCGGCAGCGGTGGCGCAGCCCACGGTGGCGATTGCCCAGACGCCATTGCTCGCGCTAAAAACGGCACCTGGCTTGGTAATGCTCACCATGAGCCGCGACCACCGGCTGTTTTATGCGGCGTACAACGACACCAGCGATTTGAACGGGGATGGCGTAGTGGACGTTGGGTTCAAGCCCAACATTACCTATTACGGCAACTTTGTTTCGAACCGGTGTTACGACTACGATACTACCGGCACCAACAACCCAGTGTTCCGGCCGATTGCCTTGACGACGGCTACCGTTTGCAAAGACGGCGCAACCCAGCGCTGGAATGGCAATTGGTTGAACTGGGCTGCGACGTCGCGCATGGACGCATTGCGCCGGGTTCTGTACGGCGGTTACCGGGTGGTCGACAGCGCAGTCACGGCCGGCAGTCCTTCCAATTCGTCGACGGTGCTGCAGGCGGCCTACATACCCAAGGACAGCCATGTGTGGGGCAAGGAACTCCGGCCAAGTCGCGACAGCTACGACATCACCCAGTACACCCGGATGCCAACACCGACTGCGGGCACGCAGCATTTGTTGGTAGTGGTCAAAGATGGCACTGGTACCGACTACGGCAGATTCCTGACAGCGGACAACGCGCCGGTTTTGCGCTACATCCTTAACGCCAACGAAACAACAGAGCGTATCTGGACCTGGGCATCGGCGGACGTTGCCCAAGGCATTGGTAGCAACCCTGCCAATTTCACCAAAGGCGGCGGACGCGCCAGTGTCGCCGCGACCGCTGATCTGGTTTTGCGTGTGGAGGCGTGCGCTCCCATCGGTGGTGTTCGGGAAGCAGGGTGCATCGGCTACCCGATCGGCAGCGCCAGCCCCACAACCTGGAAACCAACCGGTGTGTTGCATGATTACGCGGCCAACGACACGTTGAAATTCGGACTGCTCACCGGTTCGTACCAGAACAACTACTCAGGTGGTGTCCTGCGCCAGAACATTCGCAGCTTCAAAGAAGAAGTTGACCGCGATACAGGCAGGTTTGGACTTTATGTGGCTGCGACCAACACGTTTACTGCAGACAATTCCGGTATTGCCAGAACCATTGACCGCATCGCTATCCACGGTTGGAATGGCGCGATCTATGATTGCGGTTACAACACCTCGGGCAACCGGCTGCAAGGGCAATGCAAGTCGTGGGGGGCACCCATCGCAGAAATGATGTACGAGGGCCTGCGCTACTTTTCGGGCCAACCTATGCCAACTTCTGCCTACTACAGCGGGGTAGAGGTCGCCAGCTCTGCAGACCGTGTGATGGGTTTTGCGGCACCCCCCGCCTGGTTGAACCCGTACCGCGCCAAAGTCGATGGGGGCAGCCCGATTTGTTCGCGCCCGGTGCAGATGGTGATTGCCGACCCGTTGACGAGTTTTGACTCGGACCAGTTGCCCGGTG
The DNA here is from genome assembly GCA_031412185.1 of Betaproteobacteria bacterium. GTDB lineage: Bacteria > Pseudomonadota > Gammaproteobacteria > Burkholderiales > Burkholderiaceae_C > CAISIP01. Next base: position 3,168 of record JANOCN010000810.1, read on the forward strand.
CCAGGTTCACCTCTGCTGGCGGCTTCGGGGCACCCCTGGCAGCTGGCGGAGCTGACCTGGTAGGGCTCAATGTTACGACCGAGTCAGACGCTGTGTGGACTGCCGAAGGTCTGGGAACCCGTAATGTCTATGTCGGGCAGTCGGGTGCACTGTATGACGGAAATCCGACTGCCAAGTCTGCCAGCGGGTTCTCCGAAATCATCGGTCACGCGCCGGACGAAACCCAGTCGCGCGGTGG
>JANOCN010000811.1:0-4892 GCA_031412185.1 Betaproteobacteria bacterium
GCGATGCGCCCCTGCGCGACAAGTTGAGCGCCAGCTCGAACGCGCTGGAGTTGCATACGCTGATTTCGCGCTGGCAGTCCGGACAACCTAGCTGAATATCGGGCACCTTCAGTCTGCCGCGCTGTGAAACCTACCGTCGTCAGTGCCGATGTGCTGTTTGAGGAGTTTCGCGGGCACCTCAAATGGCAGTGGGTCGCGGGGCTGGAAGCCTCGGAGCGCCGCTTTGACGAGGTAGCCGTGCGCGCCGCCCGCTCCGGTGCCGACCTGGTCGGTTACCTGAACTACATCCACCCCTACCGGGTGCAGATTCTGGGTGTGCGCGAAATCGCCTACCTGACCAATGCAACCCCCGAAGACTGCGCCCGACGCATTTCGCGCATCGTCACACTGGAGCCACCGGTGTTAGTGCTCGCTGACGGGCAAACCGCGCCCGACGCATTACTGTCCATGTGCGAGCGGGCGCAGCTGCCGATGTTTGCGACCGAGGCCTCGTCGGCGTTTGTGATCGACGTATTGCGCGCCTATTTATCGAAACACTTTGCCGACCGGGCGTCAATGCACGGGGTTTTGATGGACATCCTGGGGTTGGGTGTGCTCATTACCGGCGAGTCCGGCCTCGGCAAAAGCGAGCTCGGTCTGGAGCTGATATCGCGCGGCAACGGCTTGGTAGCCGATGACGCGGTAGACCTGTTCCGCATCAACCAGACCACCATTGAAGGGCGTTGCCCCGACCTGTTGCAGAACCTGCTTGAAGTGCGTGGCATCGGCCTGCTCGACATCCGGGCCATCTTTGGCGAGACCGCCGTGCGCCGGAAAATGCGCCTGAAACTGATTGTGCATCTGGTGCGGCGCGAGACGCTGGAGCGCGAATACGAACGTATTCCCTACGAGCCACTGACCCAGGACGTGCTGGGTATCGCCGTGCTCAAGGTCGTGATCCAGGTGGTGGCCGGGCGCAATATCGCGGTGCTGGTAGAGGCGGCGGTGCGCAATACCATCCTGCAGCTGCGCGGCATCGACACCTACCAGGAGTTCGTCGAGCGCCACCGCAAGGCGATGGACCCGGTCCCGCCGACCCCGAGGTACTGACCCCTCTGGGCCAGCGGATGCGAATAACTTCTCAGCTGTGCATCCGGCCCGAGACGGGCCTGCTGGGGCACTTTTCCCGGGTGCAATTGGCGTACAGACTCAGCGCGTGGTCGGCGATGGTGAAACCTTTGAGTTTGGCCACCGCGTGCTGGCGCTTCTCTATTTCCGCGTCATAAAACTCCTCGACCTTGCCGCAGTCCAGACACACCAGATGGTCATGGTGCTGCCCCTCGTTGAGCTCAAACACCGCTTTGCCACTCTCGAAGTGGCTGCGGCTGAGGATGCCTGCCTGTTCGAACTGGGTCAACACGCGGTACACGGTGGCCAGCCCGACGTCGGAGCGGTCATCAAGCAGCACCCGGAACACGTCTTCCGCAGTCATGTGGCGCTGCACCCCTTTCTGGAATATCTCCAGAATCTTCAGGCGCGGCAACGTTGCCTTGAGCCCCGTACTTTTGAGTTCGTCGATGTTGGCCATAGCTGGTTTTGTGCTCTTGCAAGCAAGGTGCCACCGCAGATGCTGCGGCTACAATCGCCCGATCATATCGCCCACCCCCTTTCATGTCTGATCCCATCCGCCGAAGCGTCCGCATTGGCCTGTATCTGGCGCTGTGTGCGGGCTTGGCGGCCTGCTCCAGTTTCGGCGAAGCCAGCTTGCGCATGGCTAGTGTTGTCACGCCCTACCAGATCGACGTGGTGCAGGGCAACTTTGTGTCCAGTGAGCAGGTGGGTCTGCTCAAACCAGGCATGGGCCGCCAGGCAGTCCGCGACCTGCTGGGTACGCCGTTGCTGCAAAGCGTGTTCCACGCCGACCGCTGGGACTACGTGTTTACCTTCAAGCGCAAGGGACAAGAGCCCCAGCTACGCAAGGTCACAGTCTTCTTCAAGAGCGATCTGCTGGAGCGGTTTGACGCCGATGCGCTGCCCACCGAGGCGGAGTTTGTCGCGTCACTGGCAGCGGGGCGCCGCACGCCGGACAAGGTTCCTTCGCTAGACGCCAGCGAGGAGTCCCTGAAGCAATTTCCCCCGGTAGCCAAAGCGCCGGAAGCGAAAGTTCTGCCTGCATTGCCCGCAAGTTACCCACCCCTGGAGACGGCCGCGCCCTGAGAGCGCCATGGTCCGGATGAACGCCGATACCAAGCGCAGGATCGCCATCGCTGGCGCTTCGGGGCGGATGGGCCGCACCCTGATTGAAGCCGTTGCTGCGTCGGGCGATTGCGTGTTGGCCGGGGCGCTCGACGTGGTCGGCAGCCCCCCAGTCGGCGCCGATGCCATGGCTTTTGCAGGGCACCACAGTGGCGTGACCATTACCTCCGACCTGGCGCTGGGGCTTGGCGGCGCAGACGTGTTGATCGACTTCACTCGCCCCGAAGGCACACTGGCACATCTGGAAATATGCCGTCAGCTGCGCGTCAACGCAGTCATCGGCACCACCGGATTCAGCGAGACCCAGAAAGCCGCCATCCACGCAGCGGCAACAGACATCGCTATCGTGATGGCACCCAACATGAGTGTGGGCGTCAACGTCACCCTCAAGTTGCTGGAGTTGGCGGCGCGCTCGCTGGCCACCGGGTACGACATAGAGATCATCGAGGCGCACCACCGCCACAAGGTGGACGCGCCCTCGGGCACCGCACTCAAGATGGGCGAAGTCATAGCGCAGGCGATGGGGCGCAACTTGAAGGACTGCGCGGTGTATGCGCGCCAAGGCGTTACCGGCGAGCGCGACCCCTCGTCCATCGGTTTCGCCACTATCCGCGGCGGCGACATCGTGGGGGACCATACGGTGCTGTTTGCCGGCATCGGCGAGCGCATCGAGATTACCCACAAATCGTCCAGCCGCGCCACCTACGCACAAGGCAGCCTGCGCGCCGCGCGGTTCTTGTCGGGGCGCACATCCGGACTGTTCGACATGTTCGACGTGCTGGGTTTGAAGCAATGAGTATTTTCCAGTTGTTCGTAACCGGAGACGCCGTAACCCGCGTGGTTGCGGTGCTGCTGTTAATGATGTCGGTAGGCAGTTGGGTGGTGATCTTCTGGAAGGGCTGGCTGCTGCGCCGCGCCGCCAGGGATGTGGGTCGCAGCACCCTGGCGTTCTGGCAGTCGGCCACGCTGGACGAAGGGCAGCGCAAAGCCGAGGCCTTTGACCGCGAAGGGCTGGTGGTGCCGCTGATCGAGGCAACGAGCATCCAGCCAGACGGTACCCTGGCGACTGCGGGCGACCGCTCGCAGCAGCTCACCCGCGTGTTGCGCCAGCAGCTGCATGCGGTGCTGCACAAGCTGCAGTTTGGCCAGGTGTTGCTGGCCACCGTAGGCTCCACCGCGCCGTTCGTCGGGCTGCTTGGCACCGTGTGGGGCATCTACCACGCGTTGATCGGCATCTCCAGCGCTGGGCAAATCACGATAGACAAGATTTCAGGGCCGGTCGGTGAAGCCTTGATCATGACCGCCGCCGGCCTGGCCGTAGCCATTCCCGCCGTGCTGGCGTACAACGTGCTGGGCCGCTCCATCGGACGCATCGAAGCCGACCTGGAAGGTTTCGCCCGTGATCTGCGCGAACTGTTGCTCAGCCGGGTGCCAAGTGTCGGGGAACAATTTCCCGCCGGGCCGCCTCAAGGGAAATTAGCCCCCTCGGGGGGCAGCGCAGTACACGCAGTGAAAAGCGTGGGGGCAACATAACTGTGGCGTTTGGCAGACTCGAACGTACGGCAGGCCCGTCGCCCATGAGCGACATCAACATGACGCCGCTGATCGACGTCATGCTGGTGCTGGTGGTGATCTTCATCATCACCGCGCCGTTGCTGGCCAGCTCGATCCGGCTCGAACTCCCCAAAACCGAAGCCGCCACACCCAACGACGCACCCAAATTCGTACTGGTGGTGGTGGACAAGACCGGGCAGGTGTTCCTGGACGACAAACCGGTGACGCGCGAATTGCTGACCAGCCACCTGAATGGCATCGCAGCGCGCAACCCGCAGACCGAGGTGCAATTGCGCGCCGACGAAGCCGTGCCTTATGGTCGGGTGGTCGAGGTGATGGGCGTTGCCCAGCAGGCGGGCCTGAACCGGATCGGGTTTGTGGCCGACCCGAGGCCTGCTGCGGCAAAATAGAGCTCCTGGCGACGGCGTCCTGGGCTGAATCCGCTGCAAGATCGGCTCACGCAGTCCACTTTCGCCCCTGCGCCGCATGATCAAGAACCAGGTGAAAAACGTTGTCGCATTTGGTCTGAAACAAGACGCGGTCGTAACTTTCCTGGGGTAGCTCACGGTCCAGCACCTCGGCAACCTTGGACCGAACTATTCGTCGCGTTTGGTCGGTCTTGCACCAATCTTGCACCAGCACTTTTGGTGGCTCGTTCTGTAGCCGATGCAAAGGAGCTTTGGCGGCCAGCTTCACCTTTTTGAGCAAGGTGGCCTTACGCAGGTTGCGGTTGCCGGCCGTCGTGCTTGGCGCTCCGCGGGCTCAGTCTCGGCAAGGTCTTGATGACTGCGCCGGTTTTCTGTTCGGCAACCCGCAGGTCGTAGATGGTTTGCAGGTTCAGCCAGAACTGCGGGCTGTTGCCGAAGAAATGGCCCAGGCGCAGGGCAGTGTCGCCCGTTATGGAACGCTGACCTTTCAGAATTCCGCTGATGCGATTTGGCGGTACCTGCAGCTGGCGGCCGAGTTCCGCCGCGCTCATGTTGTTGAGCACTTCCAGCTGCGCGGCGAGATGTTCGCCGGGATGAATAGCACTGCGTCCCATGTTGCCCTCCCTAGTGGTAGTCCACAATTTCAACGTTGCTGGGGCCTCTTCCCGTTTTAGG
>JANOCN010000812.1:0-9031 GCA_031412185.1 Betaproteobacteria bacterium
CAGGTGACGCTGTGGCTCGACGCTGCCGGTGAACAGGAGATCGACCGCAACCAATGCCTGCCTGGTCGCGTGGTTGGTGCAGATATTGCCAACATGGCCATGTTCCTGGCCGCCGACACAGCGCGGATGGTCACCGCGCAGGAGTTTGTGGTGGATGGCGGCTGGTCGTGACGCGAGCGGGTGGTAGCCGGACGCGCGCCAACCATGGCATGTGGCTGACAGTGAGCGCACCGCCGGAATATTCGCTTGAATTGCCGCTTGGCGCAATGCAGTATTGCCGTTATCGATGCCCGCTTGCGGCGCGGGTGCTGAACAATTAGGTGGATCGCATTCCCGCGCGGTGCCCCGACGCATGACAGACAACTTTGACAATTGGCGACTCTCGCAACGTGGCAACGCGCTCACCGATTCGGCCATCCGCGCACTGACCAAACGCCTGGCTGGACGCACCGATATCGTGTCGTTTGCCGGTGGCATGCCGTCGCCTGCCACGTTCCCCCAGGCCGAATTCGCGCGCGCGTTCGAGGCGGTGCTGCGCCAGGACGGCGCTGCGGCGCTGCAGTATGGTCCAACCAACGGTTATGCCCCATTGCGCGAGTGGATTGCTGCATCGCTGTCGAGCGCAGACGCGCGTGTTTCGCCCGAGCAGGTACTGGTCACTTCGGGCTCGCAGCAGGGGCTGGACCTGATTGGCCGGGTGCTGCTGGACCCGGGCGACGTGGTGGGCGTGGAGACACCCACGTATCTGGGGGCGTTGCAGGCGCTGGGCCAGTACTTCCCGCAGTTTGTGTCGCTGCCGGGCGACGCCGGTGGCCTGCTACCCGACCAGATCGACGCTGCCCTGCAGCGTTCGCAGATTGCTGCCGGGCAGGCAAAAATGGTCTATGCCATCCCGAGTTTTCAGAACCCGACCGGGCGCACATTGTCGTTTGAGCGCCGGGCTGCGCTGGTTGCGGCATGTCGGCAACTGCGGCTACCGCTGGTCGAAGACGACCCGTATGGCGCGCTGGACCATGCCGGCAAATCGCACGTTACCTGCCTGTCCATGGATGCTGCCAACGTGCTCTACCTCGGGTCGTTTTCCAAGATACTCTCGCCTGGCATACGGCTGGGCTATGTGGTTGCGCCGCTGCCGCTTGCGCGTCGGCTGGAGCTTGCCAAGCAGGCTAGCGACCTGCATAGCTCCAGCCTGCTGCAGCGCGTCGTCTTCGAGATTGTCAAAGACGGGTTTCTGACCCGGCATATCGCAGCCTGCCAGGCCCTGTACCGGACCAACGCACAGATCATGGTGGGCGCGCTTGCGCAGCATCTGCACGGACTGGCCCAATGGCAGGCACCCACCGGTGGTATGTTCCTGTGGCTGGAGCTGGCTACCGGCCTGGACGCGACGAAGTTGTTGGACGCCGCGCTGCACGCCGGTGTGGCTTACGTGCCGGGTGCGCCGTTTTATGCGGACCACGCCCAGGCCAATACCGCACGACTTTGTTTCAGCACCGGCACCCCACAGGACATGGAGCGGGGGGTTGCCAGCCTGGCGCGCGTACTGCGCGGATAATTTTCACCCGTAAATAAAGGAGACGACATGCCAATTCTCAAACGCACCCTGCTCGGGGCAAGCCTGCTTGCCGCACTGCTGCACACAGGCGCTGTCATCGCGCAGAGTTACCCCAGCAAGCCGGTCCACATGGTGATCCCGTTTGCCGCCGGCGGGCGGGTGGATGCCGTGGGCCGCATCGTGTGTGAGGCCCTCACCAGAGACCTGGGCCAACCCTGCATCGTCGAGACCAAGGCCGGCGCAGGCGGTGCCATTGGTGCCGATTACGTGGCACGGTCCAAACCCGATGGGTATACCCTGCTGCTGGCTTCGGCCGGCATCATGGCGATTCTGCCCAATATCGACAAGAAACTCAGCTACGACCCGCGCAAGGACTTCACCGCAGTGTCGCGCCTGGTGGTGGGGTTCACCTATATCGGCGTCAACAAAGATGTCAAGGCGCGGACTTTGCCCGAACTGATTGCCATGGCCCGGGAGAAGCCGGGCACGATTGGTTATGCCACCTCGGGCGTCGGCACCTATGGCCATCTGGCTGGCGAGTTAATGACGCAGGCCGCCGCAGCGCCCATGGTGCATGTGCCCTACAAGGGGACGGGAGCCGCCATTGCCGATATCCTGGCCGGGCACGTGCCGGTCATGATTGCCGGAGAGCTTGGCGACCTCACCAAAGACGGCGGTGTGCGGATCCTGGCGACCACCAACCAGACCCGACCACCGGACTTCCCTAATGTGCCGACCATGAAAGAGCTGGGTTACCCGCAGTTCGTGGCTGACTCCTGGATCGGTTTGTTCGCTGCCGCCGGCATGGATCCCGCCATCAGCGCCCGGTTGAACGCCTCCATCTCGAAACTCTTGAAGACCCCCGAGATCGCTGCCAAGATACGCGGCCTGGGCAGCGATGTCGCCTTCACCGAAGGGCCGGCCCTGGCCAGACAGGTCACGACCGACCTGGACATTTTTGCCGACGTGATCCGCAAGGCCGGATTGAAGTTCGAATGAAGAGACACGCCGAAGGCCGCTCAATGGATTACCCTTCGCGCTATGCGCTGCGGTGCTATTCGCCTTCGGAGTGGCCGGGCGGCTCACAGGACTACCCTCCGTGCTGCGCACTGCGGTGCTATTCGCCTTGGGAGCGGCCCGGCGGCTCATGACGGTTGTTCGCGTCAACACCCGTCGCATCGACCTGCCGCTGAGCGACCCCGAGTGGCGCTTTGTACGCGGCGCAATTCCGTCGATTGCGGGTTATGCGGTCGAGGTGGTGGACGATCAGGGGCGCAGTGGCCATGGCTATTTCCGTGCCATGCCGCCGGCCACGGCGCCATTGGAGGCGTTGAAAGCAGCGTTTGACGATCTTGCGGCAGTGGTGGTAGGGGCCGACGAACGCGGCATCCACGCCATCATGGCGCGGTTGCACGAGCGGCAGGAGGGTGCGGCAGCACTCAAGGCCGGTATCGAATGTGCGCTGTACGACCTGCTGGCCCGCTCGGTCGGTTTGCCGCTGCACGACCTGTACGGGGGGCGGCAACACACAAGTTTTGCAAATGCCCGTATCGTGCCGCTCAAGTCCCCTGAAGCCATGGCGGCAGTGGCGGCGCGACTGGCGGCCGATGGCTTCGAATTTCTGAAAATCAAACTGTCGGGCGACGAAGCGCTCGACGTAGCGCGGGTGCAGGCTGTGCGCGGTGCCACCGGCCCGCGGCTGCGCCTGATGGCCGACGCCAACGAGTCCTACCAACCCAAGGCCGCCATCCGCATGATCCACAGAATCGTGGACTACGGCATTGAGCTGATCGAGCAGCCCACGCCGGGGCACGACCTGGCTGGCCTGGCGCAGGTCGCCCGCGCGGTCCCCATCCCCGTGGAAGCCGACGAAAGTGCCCCCGATCTGGCGTCCATCCTGCGGATCGCGGAGTCGCGCGCGGCCGAGTCCATCAGCCTGCGCATCATGAACCTCGGCGGTATTGCCAACACACTGCGTGCCGTGGCCCTGTGCGAGGCTGCTGGCCTGCAATACCGCTTCGGCGCGATTTTTGGGTCGCGTGTGATGCATGCCCACACGCTGCATCTGGCCGCCACGCTGCGCGCGCCCGCATTCGCCCACGAGTTCTCGGAGTTCAGTCTGTTCCTGAATGACCCGTTCGAGGGCCTGACGCTGCAAAGTGGTAGGGTCCGGGTGCCAGATGGCCCTGGCACTGGCGTGACGCTGCAGGACGAGACGCGCTGAAATGTCCTATGCCGATACCGGAAATGTGGTCGAATTGTTCTATTGACAGAACAATTAAACACTCCAACAATGGGTCGATGTCGCGCCCCGATTCCGTGCCGTTCCCTACCCTGCAGGTGCCCGCTTGATCGAGGTGCAAGGGGTCTCGAAGTCGTTTCCCTTCAAGCGTGCCAGTGTGCAGGCGCTAACGCCGATTGATCTGAGCATACCGCCCGGCTCGTTCGTGTCCTTCGTCGGACCTTCAGGATGCGGCAAGTCGACCCTGCTGAACATGATCGCCGGCATAACCCGACCCAGCACAGGCAGCATCCGCCATCTTGGACGCAGCATCGACGGCATCAACACTGCAGTTGGTTACATGACGCAGCAAGACAGCCTGCTGCCTTGGCGCACCGCCGCGCAAAACGTAGGGCTGCCACTCACTATTCGGGGGGAGAAGCCAGCAGCGATACGTGCGCGCGTGAGCGAGATGCTGGCCAAAGTGGGTCTGCTGGAGTTTGCTGACCACTACCCAGCGCAGCTCTCGGGCGGCATGCGCAAACGGGCTGCGTTGGCACAAGTGCTGTCGTATGACCCGCAGACTATCCTGATGGATGAGCCCTTTGGAGCGCTGGACGCGCAACTCAAGCTGGTATTGCAGGCGCAGTTGCTGGCGCTTTGGGAGAGCTCGAACAAGACCATCGTCTTCGTCACCCATGACCTGGCCGAGGCAATTTTGCTGTCGGACATCGTGGTTGTTTTTTCTGGACGTCCGGGGCGCATCAAGGCGATCAAGAAGATCGAGATGCCGCGCCCGCGCGACGCCTTCCAGGGCCAGTTCACGCCAGAGTTCAAGCAGATATATGTCGAGCTCTGGGACTTGCTGGCACCTGAGATATCCCGCACAGTGGGTGCGGCCCACTGATGTCGGTCGAACAAGCCGATGCCTTGCCCGGCCCGGCATTCGGCCCGGACGATCACCGCATGCGTTACCTGGTGGCCCAGGCTGCGCTGCTGCTGCTGTTGCTGGGACTCTGGCAGTGGGTCTCAGGGCGGTGGATCGATGCCTTCTACATCAGCTCGCCGTCGGCGGTTGCGCAAAAGCTCTATGTTTGGTCCGTCGATGGAACACTCTGGAAGTCGTTCGCCTACACGTTCCAGGCCATGGCTGGCGGGTTTCTGATCGGCAGCACGATCGGATTCGTGGTCGGCTTCACGCTCGGTCGCTCGCACTTGCTGGCACGGCTGCTCGACCCTTTCATTACCGCCATCTACTGCATGCCCAAGATCGCACTCGCACCGCTGCTGATCATGTGGTTCGGTATCGGGCTGGCGTCCAAGGTGGCCCTGGCGGCGCTGATTGTTTTCTTCCTGGTGTTTCTGAATACGTTTGCCGGGGTGCGCGATGTTCAAGCCGTGCACCTGCAGTCGGTCCGGATCATGGGTGCCAACACCTGGCAGGAACTGCGGTTGGTGGTCGTGCCATCCGCAGCGGCCTGGGTGCTGACGGGCCTTAAGGTGTCGGTGCCTTATGCGTTGATCGGTGCGGTGGTGGGCGAGCTGATCTCGTCCAACCGCGGCATCGGGTTCCTGATCGGCCAGGCTTCGGGCTTGTTCGACACGGCGGGTGTTTTTGCGGGCCTCGCCGTGCTGGCATTCACCGGCATCGCCCTGAACGCCATCTTGAAACGCATCGAGAGTCGCGCCTTGCGCTGGAAGACGCCATCGCCATGAGTTACGACCTGAAGATCATCAATGCACGTATTGTTGACGGGAGCGGGGCAGCTTCGTACCAGGGTTCGCTGGCCATCCAGCACGGGCGCATCGCCGCGCTGGGCAACGTGGCGGGCGACGCTATCCGGGTCATCGATGCCGCCGGTGCGGTGGTAGCACCGGGTTTTGTCGATATCCATACGCACTACGACGCGCAGCTGTTCTGGGACCCGTTTTTGACCATCTCGCCCTGGCATGGCGTGACCACCGTGGTCATCGGCTCCTGTGGGTTTGGTATTGCGCCGACGCGCCCGAGTGGACGCGACCTGATCCTGCGCACGCTGGAGCGGGTCGAGGCAATGAGCCTGGATGCGCTGAACGCCGGTCTGGGGCCAGACTGGCCTTTCGAGACCTTCCCGGAGTATCTGCTGGCGATTGAGTCGCGCGGTATCGCCGTCAACGTGGCGGTGATGGTGGGCCACACGCCAATCCGCTTGTATGTGATGGGCGCGGACGCGGTTGAGCGGGAGGCCACCCCGCACGAAGTGGCGCAGATGAAAGCACTGGTGCTGGAGGGTCTGCGTGCGGGCGCGATCGCTTTTGCCACCTCGGTATCCAACGTGCATATTGGCTTTTCGGGCAAACCGGTTCCGAGCCGGCTGGCGTCGCGCGAAGAGATGGTGGCGCTGGCCAGCGCGGTGCGCGAAGCCGGCAGCGGCATCATCCATTACAACGTGGCGCGCGACCCGAAATTTGACGACTACGTGGCAGTGCAGGAGGCCAGCGGTGCCACGGTTTGCTGGACCGCCGTACTGGCCGGGCAACTCGGCCCGTGGCGGCACCGGGAAGTGCTGGAGAAAAACCGTGCGCTGCGGCGTCAGGGTTATCCAATTTACCCACAGGTTGCCTGCCGCCCCATCGTCAGCGAGTTCGACTTTCATTCGCCGGTGATATTCGATACCTGGCTGTTGTTCGAGCCGGTGCGCAAGGCCGCCGACGACAATGCGCGCTGCGGGCTGTATGCGGATGCCAACTTTCGCCACGACTTCCGGGAAGAGTTGGCCGGTCGCGGCGGACGCGACGATTTCTTCTCCGGCGGCAGTGCCGAAGGCGGTATGCGCCGCGCCAGTTTTGCGCTCACCGAAATCTCCTACCACCCGCAGCGGCCGCAATGGGTTGGCAAACGGCTGGCCGATATTGCCGCACAAACTGGCCAGCACCCGGTGGACGTGCTGCTCAATGCCGCATTGGAGTCGGGTCTGCAGGCGCGGTTTCGCACGCCGCTGGTCAATTTTCAGGAGGACGAGGTCGAAGAAATCCTCCAGGACCCGGACGTTGTACTCGGGCTCGGGGACGGCGGCGCACACTTGTCGCAACTCTGCGACGCCTGTTACCCGACCCACCTGCTGGGTCACTGGGTACGCGAACGCGGCGCGTTTTCGCTGGAGCGCGGCGTGCACATGATGACCGGGCGCACGGCAGAGATATTCGGTATCACGGACCGCGGCTTGCTCGCGGTGGGCCGCCCGGCAGATGTGGTGGTGTTCGATCCGGCAACGGTGGGTGCCGGGCCGCTGCAGCGGGTGCACGACCTGCCCGCCGGTGCCGACCGGCTGATCTCGTACCCCAGTGGCATCCTGCATGTGTTCGTGAATGGGGTCGAGTTGCCCCAACCCGACGCACCAGCGGTAGCCAACCCGCCGCTGCCCGGCCGTCTGCTGCGCCATGGGCGCGCTGCAAGCTGAAGCGAACTTTTTTATCCAACCCAAGGAGAAAGCAATGAACAACAGCCTCGAACGACGCCTGGTACTCAAGGGCGCACTGAGTGTGTGGGCTACCAGCGGCGCGCTGCTGGGGCCGCAGCTGGCCATCGCCCAGGACAAAGACAAACTGTCGTCTTTGCGATCTACTTCACGCTCCTGGTTGTGGAGCGCTGAAGACTACGCGTTCCAGAACAAGCTGTTCGAAAAAGCCGGGCTGAGCGTAGAGCTGGCCGCGACCAACCGGGGCGTCAACCAGGATGCACTGCTGTCAGGGGCGTCGGACATTCTGCTCGGCTCGCCGGCCACCAACATGCGGGTGCAGTTGCTGGGTCGGCCGGTCAAAATGATCTGCGGCTGGGTCAACAAGTTTGCGTCCAACGTGGTGGTCAAGAAGTCGATTGCCGACAAGGCGGGCGTCACCGAGCGCAGCCCGGTGGAGGCCAAGGCAGCCGTGTTGCGTGGCCTGAACATCGGCACTACCGGCCCCGGTGGCGGGCCGGACCAGCTCACCCGTTACCTGATGCAGCGCGCCAAGATCGACCCGGACCGCGATGCCCAGATCGTCCCGGTGCAGGGTGGTCCGAGCGCCATGCTGGCAGCATTCGACAAAGGGCAGATCGATGGTTTTTGCCTGTCGTCACCGGCATCGGACCTGGCCATTTCGAAGTTTGGTGCCACCTACTTGTTCAACATGGTGACCAACCCGCCGCCCGAGTTGAGCGATTTTCTGTATATCGCCGCCAGCGTGACCGAAAAGACCGCCAAAGAGAAACCGAAAGAGCTCGCCGCCTATTGCCGCGGGATCGCCCTGGCGCTGCAATCGATGCAACAGGACCCGGCGGCGTTCAAGGCATTTGCGCGCGAGTACTTCAAAGACCTGGACCCGGCCCTGTTCGAAGCCGTGTTTGCGAACAACGTCGGCATGTACATGAAGACACCGGTACCCACGCAGAAACAATTCGACATCAATGTTGACTTCTTGAACGCAGAGTACCGGGGCCGCAAGCAGCCGGAGATCCCCGCCAGCTTCAAGTTCGACAGCGCCTTCGACCTGCGTTTTCTGGAGAAGGGCATGCAGGGAATATAGTTTCTGGCCGGTAAATTCGCTGGAATGGCACTCCCGGCGTTCCCAGCATGCTGATGTGAAAATGCGCGAGGCAATCCGCCACAAACCTGAGGATCCCGACTATGTCTGATTGGCAACCCTCCACCCGTTATCCCGACCCATCGGTGGTGGTGATCGATCCGTCGTTCGAGCGTTACCGCATTTCTCTGGCCAAAATCGAACGGCTGGCCACCGGCATGCGCTGGTCCGAAGGGCCGGTGTGGCTGGGCGATACGCGCTTGCTGGTGTGGAGCGACGTGCCGGCCAACTGCATGTACCGCTGGGACGAAGCGACCGGGCAGGTGAGTGCCTTCCGCCAACCGTCGGATAACGCCAACGGGAACACGCGCGACCGCCAGGGCCGCATCGTGACCTGCGAACACCTGACGCGGCGCGTGACGCGCACCGAATATGACGGCAACATCACGGTGCTGGCCGATTCGTTCGAGGGCAAGCGGCTGAACTCTCCGAACGACGTGGTCGTCAAGTCCGACGGATCGGTGTGGTTCACCGACCCGAGTTTCGGAATCCTGGGCTTTTACGAAGGAACCAAGGCCGAGCCGCAACTTCCCACCAACGTGTACCGGATCGATGCCGATGGCAGCATCGCCCTGGCCGCCGAGGGCATCAATTTCCCGAACGGGCTGGCCTTCTCGCCGGACGAAGCCATCCTGTACATCGTCGAATCGCGC
>JANOCN010000813.1:0-8774 GCA_031412185.1 Betaproteobacteria bacterium
GGCATCTACCGCAGCCAGGCCAGCCTGGCACCGGGCGTGAAGGTGCGCATGGGTACGAAGGCATTGCCGCACGCCGGCATTGGTGTCAAGAGTTATGCCTGGAGCACTTCACCGTTGCGCCGCTATACCGACCTGGTGAACCAGTGGCAGATCATTGCCTGTGCGCGCCATGGCAAAACCGCAGCGCTGGTGGCACCCTTCAAACCAAAAGCTGCCGAGCTGTTCTCTGTCATCTCCGGGTTTGATGCCGCCTACAGCGCCTACAGCGGCTACCAGGGTGCGATGGAGCGCTTCTGGACACTGAAGTACCTGCGCCAGAACAACATCACCGAGCTCGTGGCCAGCGTGTTCAAGGAGAACATGGTGCGTGCCGACGATTTGCCGCTGGTGCTGCCGGTAGTCGGCGCGCGCGACCTGCCACGTGGTGCGAAAGTGCGCGTGAAGCTGGGCGACATCGACGAAATCACGCTCGACGTGATGGGTACCGTGGTTGAGCGGCTCGACGCCGTTGCCACCGACGCCGCGCTGCCGTCGGCGGGGCAGGAGAACAGTGAAGACGACGAAAATGAAGTTGCTGGGCCGATCGCTATTGCAGTGGATATGGCGGAAACGGACGCCCCGACGGGCGATAATCCGAACTCGTGAACTGGCGTTCTCTCACCACCCTTCAACTGGCGCTCGGCGCATCGGTCGCCGTCCACGCGGCGTTGTTGACGGTGCGGTTCGTGGACCCCGAGCGTTTCAAGCGCGTGTTTGAGGACACCCCGCTCGAAGTAATTCTGGTCAACGCGCGCACCAACGAGAAACCCGACAAGGCGCTGGCCATTGCACAGGCTTCGATGGTCGGCGGTGGTGAAGCCGACAAAGGCCGTTCAACCACGCCACTGCCACCATCAGCCATGGTAGAGCTCGGTGACACCGTCGAGGAGCAATCGCAGAGCAGCGTGCAGACACTGCAGGAGCAGCAACAGCTGATGCTGGCGCGGGTGCGCAACCAGCTGGCTGCGTTGCCGCCACCGGAGCCCAAGCAGCCGGGTGTGTCCACCGAGCAGGTGGCGCGCGAAGAAAAGCGCCGCCGCCTGATCAAGCAGCTGGCAGAGATTGAGCGCCGTATCAACCAGGAAAATGCCCGGCCCAAGAAGCGTTATGTGAGCCCGGCCACGCGCGAAGAGGTGTACGCCGTCTACTACGACGGGCTGCGCCGCGCGATTGAAGACAAGGGCACCGAGCAATTCCCGCAAGCCGGTGGCAAGAAGCTTTATGGCGAGTTGACCATGATCGTCACGGTCAACTTTGACGGCCGCGTATTGGCAACCGAAGTGGTGGACAGCTCGGGCAATGCGACACTCGACCGGCGTGCCGAGATGATCGCCCGCGGGGCCGGCCCGTTTGGCCAGTTCAATGACGAAATGCGCCGCAAAGCCGACCAGATTCTGGTGGTGTCGCGATTCAAGTTCACGCGCGACGAAACGCTTGAAGCCAAAGTGACGGCGAAATAGTGTGAAGCCGCTGTTGCGCTGGATTGCGCTGGTTCTCGGTGCCGCTCTGGCGCTGCAACTGTTCTTTGTTGCACGTATTGCGCTGATGGTGGTGGTGGACCCGCAATCGACCGCGTTCCAGCGCTCGGAGGCCTGGCGCATCTGGCGCGACAAAGACGAACTGCGCTGGCGCCAGCAGTGGGTGCCCTACGAGCAGATTTCCGAGCACCTGAAACGCGCGGTAATTGCTTCGGAAGACGACGGCTACAACAGCCATGGCGGGGTCGATTGGGAGGCATTGGAAAAAGCCTGGCAGAAGAATTCGCGGGCCGACGAACAAGCCGCCAAACGGTTGGCAGCAGCAAACAAGGCCACCAGCCAAAGCAACAAGCCGCCGAAGGTGATTGGTGGCTCCACCATTACCCAGCAATTGGCCAAGAACCTGTTTCTGTCGGGCGAACGCACCTTGTTGCGCAAGGGCCAGGAAATGCTGCTGACCTTGTTGCTGGAAACACTGCTGGACAAACGGCGCATCCTGGAGATCTACCTCAACAGCGTGGAATGGGGTGAGGGAGTATTTGGCGCGCAGGCTGCGGCCGAGCATTACTACCGCAAACCGGCCTCGAAACTCACGGCCTACGAGGCGGCCCGGCTGGCCGTGATGTTGCCGCGCCCCAAGTACTTCGAGAAGCTGCCGAATTCGGGCTACCTGTCGAGCCGCGCATCTACGATTACAGCACGTATGGCCGACGCGCAACTGCCATAACATCTGCCATGCTTGCCAAGCTGATGGGTTTTTTTTTGCTGGGGCTGATCCGTCTGTTGACGGGTTCGCAGGCACGCTGGGTCGGTTGCCCGCCCAAAGCCGAGCAGCGCATCTATTTCGCAAATCACCAAAGCCATGCCGATCTGTTGCTGATCTGGGCGGCATTGCCGCGCGACCTGCGTGGGTTGACACGCCCGATTGCAGCGCGTGACTACTGGACCAAGACACCTTTTCGTCAGTGGATCACCACCGAAGTTTTTAACGCGATTTATGTGGCGCGCGAACGCACCGGCGACCATGACCCGCTGGAGCCGCTGGTGCAGGCGCTGCACCAGGGCGACTCGGTGATTCTGTTCCCCGAGGGCACCCGCGGCCACGCCGAAGAGCCCCAGGCCTTCAAGTCGGGCCTGTACAACCTGTCACAGCGGTTTCCCCAGGTGGTGCTGGTGCCGACCTGGATCAACAACGTGCAACGCGTGATGCCCAAAGGCGAAGTGGTGCCGGTGCCGGTATTGTGCTCGGTCACGTTTGGTGCGCCGGTGCGGGTGGAACCGGGCGAAGAACGGCGTGCCTTTCTGGACCGGGCCAGGAGCGCGGTAATTGCGCTCAGAGACGTATAGACAGGCCCCATGAACCACTATCTCAAGGCCTTGAGTGCGACCCAGCAGGTGGGCGCGATGTTTGTGATCGTGTTTGGCTGTCTGGCGATTGCAGGCATCACGGTGTTCTTGCTGTCGTTGCACGACCAGCCCGATGGCCCGGTGGGTGACAGACGCAGGCAATTGCTGGCCCGGTCCGACGGCGTGCTGCGCAGTAGCTGGGCCATGGCGATCGTGTTCTGGATTGGCTGGTTGTCGGGCGATACAGTGGCCACCGTGCTGTTTGCCCTGGTATCGTTTTTTGCGTTGCGCGAATTTCTCACGCTCTCGCCGACACGCCGGGGCGACCACCGCAGCCTGGTGTTGGCATTCTTTGTGGTGTTGCCAGCGCAATACGTGTTGGTGGGTACCGAACACTTTGACCTGTTCACCGTGTTTATCCCGGTCTATGTGTTCCTGGCGATCCCGGTCGTGAGCGCGTTGGCCAACGACCCACAGCGCTTTCTGGAGCGCAACGCCAAGCTGCAATGGGGCATCATGGTGTGTATCTACGGCATGAGCCATGTGCCGGCACTGCTGTTGCTGGATTTCCCCAGATTCAGCGGCAAGAACGCCTTTCTGGTGATCTTTCTGGTACTGGTGGTGCAGGTATGCATGGTGGTGCAATACTTCGCGTCGCGTCGGCTCAACCGGGCACCTTCGGCACCCGACATCAGCCGCAGCTTCAACTGGCCGAGCTGGCTGATCGGCGTGGCCGCAGGCAGTTTGCTGGGTGGCTTGCTCGCGGGCATCACCCCTTTCGCACCGGGCCAGGGTCTGGCGCTGGCGCTGGTGGCCTGTGTTGCCGGTTCGCTGGGCCACTTGGTGATGAAAGCCATCAAACGGGATCGCGGCATTCCCAACTGGGGCGTGGAGGGTGCGTCGGTTACCGGCACCGGTGGCCTGCTGGACCGGGTCGATGCCCTGTGTTTTGCGGCACCGGTGTTCTTCCACTCGGTGCGCTGGTATTTTGATCTTTGACGCGGCCGTGCCCCACCGCCATCCAGAGTCCTGAGCCATGCGAATTCTCGGAATTGACCCCGGCCTGCGCACCACCGGTTTCGGGGTGGTGGATGTGCAGGGCCCGGTGTTGGCGTATGTGGCCAGCGGCACTATCAGCACCCTGCATCTGCAGAAAACAGAACTTCCCGCGCGCCTGAAAGTGCTGTTTGACGGTGTGCGCGAAGTGGTGCAGCGCTACCAGCCTGATGCAGCGTCGGTAGAGATCGTGTTCGTCTACGTCTATCCCCTATCCACGGTGCTGCTGGGCCAGGCGCGTGGTGCCTGCATCACGGCGCTGGTGTCGGGCGACCTGCCCGTTGCCGAATACACCGCACTGCAGATGAAACAGGCCGTGGTGGGCTACGGCAAGGCGCAGAAAAATCAGGTACAGGAAATGGTGCGCCGGCTGCTAAATCTGCCAGGTTTGCCGGGTACCGATGCCGCCGATGCGCTGGGCATGGCGATCACGCATGCACATGCGGGGCGGGGGGTGCAGATGCGGGCGCTGGCGGCAGCTGCGGACCATGAAGGTGCGACGAAGGTCAGGGGCCGGGGCGCTTCACAGCGCTGAACCAACCGACGCCAGCTCATCCCCGCACAAACTGCCCGTCCGTAGACAAAGCATACGGCACATGCTGCGGCACCACCAGCACGCCGTGCGCGTTCGGCACAGGCTCGATCTGGATGATGGGTGCGGCACCACGAACTCCGCCGAACATGGTGGCAAAGGCCGAGTCGGCAGCGTCGCGCCCGGTGCCGAAACGCACGAAACCCATCGGGATCGCCACGCCGGAGGCGTCGAAGATATACCAGCGGTCGCCCACGTAAACCTCCACATAGGCATGGAAGTCGGTCGGGCCCAGTACCGGGTCGGCACCGTAGTCGATGCCGGTGGCAAAACGTGCCGGTATGTTCACGGCGCGGCACAACGCAATCATCAGGTGGGCAAAGTCGCGGCACACCCCCATTTGTTCTACCAATGTATCTGCTGCGGTGGTGTTGCCGGTGGAGGAATTGGGGCGGAACGTGACGTGGCTGGTGACCCACTGCTGGATCGCCTGCACGCGGCTGTAGCCCTGCCACAGGTGGCCAAACTCCTTGACTGCAAAACGGTGTAGCCGGTCCGACTGGCAATAGCGGCTCGGGTAGATATACGGCAGCACCGGCCCGGGCAGATTGGCAACCGCCACCTCGCCCAGTTGTTCGGGCTGCGCGGTGTAGTGGTCGATATCGACCGTGGCGTTGTAGCGCACCATCAGCGGCCCACCAAACGCCTTGAGCCGCAGAAAACGCGTATGCGTGACAGGGTCGGTGTACAGGTTGGGCGGCAGCGGCTGGCTGACATACAGCGACTCGCTCACCACCGTCTGGTGTGCAGTCTGCGCCGCATGGATGCTGAAGATGAAATCGCAGCCAGGCTGGTCGATTTCGTAGTTGAGCTCGATGGAGAACTTTAGGCGGACCATGGGGGAGCTTTCGGTGGGTGATAGTGCCATCTGGAATACGCGCCTCGGGGGCGCACAGAGGAATCGCCGCGCAGGGCATTATGAGCCGGAGCGGTACTTTTGACTGTACCCTACCGCACATTCAGCTTGCTCGTCAGACAGTGCGCCTGCGCTCATCCGTTGAGCAAACAAATCCGGGGCATGCTCTTGGAGTTTTTGTCAGCCCACCCGCTCCAGCACCAGCACCGCAAAAAAGCCGAACGCCGCAATCAGCGTCCATTTCAGCGTCTGCAGTCCGAAGTGTTTGAAGCGTGCCTGCCCGGTGGCGACAAAGAAGGCAAATGAGACCCCCGCACACAGCAGCAGCAGCAGGATCAGCCAGCGAAAAAGAAGCATGGAAACCGGTGGGGGAAGTGGATGCCTGCCCGGCAGGCCTACCAGGCAGGCGCGAGCTGCGCGAACCCGGTGGGGGCAGATTGTTCGTCTTCAAACGTCACGACTTCCCAGGCGTCTTTGCGCGACAGCAGCTCGCGCGCAAGTTTGTTGTTGAGTTCGTGGCCGGAGCGAAACGCACTGTAGGCCGCCAGCAGGGGTTTGCCCAGCATGTACATGTCGCCAATGGCGTCGAGGATTTTGTGTTTGACGAACTCGTCGTCGTAACGCAGGCCGCCTGAATTGAGAATCTTGTAGTCGTCCATCACGATGGCGTTGTCCAGGCCGCCGCCTAGGCCCAGGCCGTTGACGCGCATGCGTTCCACGTCCTTGGTAAATCCAAAAGTGCGCGCGCGGGCAATGTCGCGCGAATACGAGCCGGTGCCCATGTCGAATTCCACGCGCTGGCCGGTAGCGTCGACCGCAGGGTGGTCAAACACGATTTCGAAGCTGAGTTTGTAGCCGTGGTAGGGCTCCAGGCGGGCCCATTTCACAGAAGCGCCTTGCCCTTCGCGAACCTCCACGGTGTTCTTGACGCGGATAAACCGGCGTGGCGCATTCTGCCATTCGATACCTGCGTTTTGCAGCAAAAACAAAAAAGATGCGGCCGACCCATCCAGGATCGGCACCTCTTCGCCCGTGATGTCCACGTACAGGTTGTCGATACCCAGGCCGGCGCAGGCCGACATCAGGTGCTCCACCGTGGCCACCTTGGCACCGCCACTGGACGCGGTGGTGGCCATACGGGTGTCGGACACGGCAGTGGGCGACATCACAATTTCCACCGGCACCGGCAAGTCCACGCGCCGGAACACGATGCCCGTCCCCGGCGCAGCCGGCCGCAAGGTAAGCTCCACCCGCTGGCCGCTGTGCAGGCCCACGCCGACGGCACGGGTCAGGGATTTGAGGGTTCGTTGTTTCAGCACCCGTCGATTGTAAAAGGCAACAAAGGCCGCCGCCGCGCAGGGCCGCCCCAAGCAAGGCACGGCCCCCTCGGGGCTGGAGCCTGCGGCTCCAATCCTGCCTGAGCAGGATTGGACAGGCGACAGAGGCGAAGCGTCTCGCAAGCCGCGGCCTGCAAGGCCTCGCGCAGTACTTGCGTCATCGGCATCCGCCGCTGCCGGGGCAGTGACAAGCGTGGGGGCAATGTTAGTCGGCCTGTTTTCTCAAAAAGGCCGGGATTTCGTAGTCGTCCATGCCGCCGCTGGAGAGCGCGTCCACCTTGGCCGCTGCCGAGGTGCGGCCACGCCATACGGCCGGTGTTCCCATGCTGCCGTAGTCGGGTTGTGCAGAGGTGGTGGTGGGCAACCCGTTGCTCGCAATACCGGTGACCTGTTCGTCAACGTGGGTATCTGGAACCCCACGTTGTCGGTGCCGGTGCGCAGCACTTGCAGCGGTGGTGCGTTGCGGCGCTGGCCCTGGCGCGAGAGGCCGGTGGCGACCACCGTTACGCGGATATCGTCGCCCAGGCTGTCGTCGTAGGCGGTGCCGTAGATCACCAGTGCGTCGGCTGAGGCAAACGCACGGATGGTGTTCATGGCCAGTTTGGATTCGCTGAGTTTCAGCGAACCCTTGCTGGCCGTAATGAGTACCAGAACGCCCTTGGCACCCGACAGGTCCACGCCTTCTAGCAGCGGGCAGGCGACAGCCTGCTCGGCGGCGATACGGGCGCGGTCCGGGCCACCGGAGGTAGCGGTTCCCATCATGGCCTTGCCCGGCTCGCCCATCACCGTGCGCACGTCTTCAAAGTCCACATTCATGTGGGCCGGCACGTTGATGATTTCGGCGATGCCGCCCACCGCGTTTTTGAGCACGTCGTTGGCATGGGCAAAGGCTTCGTCCTGCGTGATGTCGTCGCCCAACACTTCTTCGAGTTTTTCGTTCAGCACCACGATCAGCGAATCGACATTCACCTCCAGCTCGGCCAGGCCGGTATCGGCAATATTCATGCGCCGACCGCCTTCGAAGTCAAACGGTTTGGTGACCACGCCTACCGTCAAAATGCCCATCTCGCGCGCCACGCGGGCAATCACCGGCGCAGCACCGGTACCGGTACCGCCGCCCATACCCGCCGTGATGAACAACATATGCGCACCGTCGATGGCCGCGCGGATTTCCTCCACCGCTTCTTCAGCGGCTGCCTTGCCTTTGTCGGGTTTACTGCCTGCGCCCAGGCCGGTGTGGCCCAGCTGTATGGTTTTGTGGGCTGCGCTGCGGCTCAGCGCCTGTGCGTCGGTGTTGGCGCAGATAAATTCCACACCGCCCACGTCGCACTGGATCATGTGTTCGACCGCGTTTCCGCCGCCACCGCCCACACCAATTACCTTGATCTGGGTGCCAAGGTTGAACGCATGTTCTTCAATCATTTCGATACTCATGTTTTTCTCCTGAATTGCAGTTGCCAAAAATTGTTTGTTCATAGTCGTTCTGCCCTTTGTTATGGCGGCGGGCTGGTACACGGCCAGCTGGCGTGCGGGCTACCGCGTGCAAGCCAGGTTTTGCTGTTGCGCGGGTGCCGGGTAGCAGATGTGTTGACCATCAGAAGTTCCCCACAAACCAGTCCTTGACCTGGCCAAAGGCTGTTTTCATTGAACCGTTTTTCTGCGCCACCTTGAAGCCGCGCGCCCGCGCCATGCGGGCTTCTTCCAGCAAACCCATTACGGTGGATGAGCGCGGCTGGGAGACCATGTCGGACAGGGCACCTGAATATTTTGGTATGCCCCGGCGTACCGGCTTGAGGAAGATGTCCTCGCCCAGCTCCACCATGCCCGGCATCACGCAGCTGCCACCGGTCAGCACGATGCCGCTGGAGAGCACTTCTTCGTAGCCGGATTCGCGAATCACCTGGTGCACCAGCGCAAA
The DNA here is from genome assembly GCA_031412185.1 of Betaproteobacteria bacterium. GTDB lineage: Bacteria > Pseudomonadota > Gammaproteobacteria > Burkholderiales > Burkholderiaceae_C > CAISIP01. The sequence goes on from JANOCN010000813.1 coordinate 8,624, forward strand.
AATTTCTTCCACGCGCGGTTCGATGACGCCGGCCAGCGCCTGGCGGCTCAGCATGCGTGGGCCACGGTCGCCAAGGCCCGGCACCTCGACCTGGGTTTCGGCATCGGTCAACAATTGTTTGGCGTAGCCGCTTTCCACCTTGATGTCTTCG
>JANOCN010000814.1:0-13891 GCA_031412185.1 Betaproteobacteria bacterium
GAAGACCGCCTGGTTTTTGACCTGCAGACTGCCATCGCCGAGTCTTTCGGGTATGTGGCTACCACGCCCGGGGCACGCGCCAGCGAATCGTTGATGCGGCGTTATTACTGGGCCGCCAAGGCAGTGTCGCAGCTCAACCAGATTTTGCTGCTCAACATGGAGGAGCGGCTCTACCCCTCGACCCATACACCGCAGCCGATCAACCAGCGTTTCAACGAGAAGGCAGGCATGCTCGACGTGGCCAGCGACGACCTGTACCAGCGCGAGCCGCACGCCATCCTGGAAACCTTTCTGCTCTACCAGAAGACTGCCGGTATCAAAGGTCTGTCCAGCCGTACGTTGCGCGCTCTGTACAACGCGCGCGGGCAGATGGACGGCAAGTTCCGCAATGACCCGGTCAACCGCGAGACCTTTCGCAGCATCATCATGGAGCACGATGGCCTGACCCACGCGATGCGGCTGATGAACCAGACCTCGGTACTGGGGCGCTACCTGTGGGTGTTCCGGCGCATCGTGGGCCAGATGCAGCATGACCTGTTCCACGTCTATACCGTGGACCAGCACATCTTGATGGTGTTGCGCAATGTGCGACGCTTCTTCATCGTCGAGCATGCCCACGAGTACCCGTTCTGTTCGCAGTTGGCGGCAGGCTGGGACAAGCCCTGGATGTTGTATGTAGCCGCGCTGTTCCACGACATCGCCAAGGGCCGTGGCGGCGACCATTCGCAACTCGGGGCCAGCGACGTGCGGCGCTTCTGTCGCCAGCACCGCATGGAGCGTGAAGATGCACGTATGGTCGAGTTCCTGGTGCGGGAGCATCTGTCGATGAGCCACACCGCACAAAAGGCCGATCTCAGCGACCCTGACGTGATCCACGCCTTCGCCGCCAAGGTGGGCAATGAACGCCGCCTGACTGCACTCTACCTGCTGACCGTGGCCGACATACGCGGTACGTCCCCCAAGGTCTGGAACGCCTGGAAAGGCAAACTGCTCGAAGACCTGTACCGCCTGACGTCGCGTGCGCTCGGTGGCAGTGCCCCCGACCCGGATGCGGAAGTAGAGGCGCGCAAGCGCGAGGCACTGGTGATGATCGCGCTGCATGCGCTGCCGTTTGACGCCCACAAACCCCTGTGGAACACGCTGGACGTAGGCTACTTCATGCGCCACGACGCGGCGGACATCGCGTGGCACACCCGGCACCTGTCGCGCCTGGTCGGTGCCGACAAGCCGGTGGTGCGGGCGCGCCGCTCGCCGGTGGGCGAAGGATTGCAGGTACTGGTGTACACACGCGACCAGACCGACCTGTTTGCACGTATCTGCGGCTACTTTGACCATTGCGGCTTCAGCATCCTGGACGCGCGCGTACACACGGCCCGCAACGGGTACGCGCTGGACACGTTCCAGATCGTCACGGGCACCACGCCAGAACAGTACCGCGAACTCACCAGCATGGTCGAAAACGGCTTGTCTGCAGCGATATCCGAGACCGGTCCACTGCGTGCGCCCGGCAAAGGCCGCGTATCACGCCGGGTAAAAAGTTTCCCGATCTCACCGCGCGTCACGCTGCGCCCGGACGAAAAAGCCCAACGCTGGCTGCTCAACATCACAGCCAGCGACCGGGTCGGACTGCTGTACTCGATTGCCCGCGTATTGGCACGCCACCACATCAACCTGCAACTCGCCAAGGTAGCCACGCTAGGCGAGCGGGTAGACGACACCTTCCTGATTTACGGCGCGCGCTTGCAGCACAACCGGGCCCAGATCGAGGTGGAAACGGAGTTGTTGGAGGCGTTATCCTGAGACCTTGTGGGACAGACCGCAGTTACACGCAGTGAATAAGCTCTGTCTCCAACACTTCGTCGGATGTCGGCTGTTCACCTTGTGGGACAGGCCGCAGCCGCACGAAGTGCGCAAGTGCTGCTGGCCAGTGGCGACTGGCGCGTTGCTGATCGGGTCATACTTTATGTTCGTCGCGCGGTGCACCAGGTGACTCTACCGCGCTAAAGCGAGGTGGGAACCGTGCAAAGGTGGCAGCATCAATCCATTGCTGGCCAACATCACGCGTCGCTTGGCCGCTCTACGGACAAATCACAGTATCCTTAGCCCATGCCCACTCGTCGCCAGTGCCTGACCATGCTGCCGCTGCTGCTGCCATCATTGACTGGTGCTTCACCATCGCTGCAGCAGGCCATGGGGCGGGCAAGCGCGCTGCGCGACGAAGCGGTACGCACCGGTGACCAAGCCTATGGCGCGGTGGTGTTACGCGGTGCGCAGATCGTCGGCGAGGCGCCAAGCCGCGTGGTGACCGCGGGAGATCCGACCGCACATGCCGAGATGGAGGCGATCCGCGACGCGGCGCGGCGCCTGCGCAGCCGCGATCTCTCCGGTTGCGTGCTGGTGTCCACTTCGCGCCCGTGCCGGATGTGCGAGGCTGCGGCAGGCTGGGCGCGGATCGAGCGCATGGTGCATGGCGATGCGCTCACCGACGCCGGGCCACCATCATGAGACGCCGCCATTGGCTTGCCCTGGCGATGCTGCTGCCGCTGTCCGCAGTTGCTTCGCCTTACGCACTGATCAGCGCTGCCGAAGGGGGAGACGTCGCAGTCCTGCGGCGCCTGATCGATGCCGGATCGCAGGTCAACGCTCGGGATGCACGCGGCCGCAATGCGGTGCTCGCGGCCACGCAGGGAGGTCATGTCGATGCCGCACGGTTGCTCATCGCGCACGGTGCCGACGTCAACGCGCAGGATGACATTCGCGATAGCGCGTTTCTGCTCGCAGGCGCGAGGGGACATACGGAGATCGTGCGCCTGGCGCTTGCAGCCGGGGCGGACCTCAAGAGCACCAACCGCTACGGTGGCACCGCGTTGATCCCTGCTTGCCACTATGGCCATGTGGAAACGGTGCGCGTGCTGCTTGGCTCCGGCATCGACGTCAACCACGTCAACCGCCTGGGCTGGACAGCGCTGCTTGAGGCGGTAATCCTCGGCGACGGAGGCTCGCGACACACCGAAATCGTTCGACTGTTGATTGCGCATCGCGCTGACGTCAACCTTGCAGACAAGCAGGGCCTTACTCCGATCGTGCATGCTGAGCAGCGTGGCCAACGAACGATCACCGAGTTGCTGCGAGGGGCAGGAGGACGGCGGCAGCAATGACGGCTGACCCGGCGCCCAATGCGGACGCGCGCAAGAGTGGCGCACGCCGGTTGGCTCTACGTGTGTGCCGTGCATGGGACGAATCCAGTCGGCTGCAAGTCCCGATACCAGGCCTATCTAGAGCCGAAGGTTAACCAAAAGACAAGTGCGTCGTCGCGAGGCGGCGTGCGAAGGAAGTTCAAGGCTGATTAGCGCGGTCGGTTGCCGAGCGGGTTCGATCAACGGCGTGGGCCGATACTCGCCCGTAGGAGGGGCCTTACAGCATCCGAGCGCACGTGACTACGGGTTGCAGTCGTCTTGCCTACTTGCAACATCGTGCCACCACGGGAACACTTGGTGCCGATCCTTGACCTGCCTGATCAAGGACGCAATCAAACTCTTACCAAGGACCATCCTATGAAGAAACTGATTTTTATCGCGCTTAGTGGCATCGCCATGCGCTGGGTCCAGAAACGCCTGCGCCGTCCCCCCATGAGTCAGACGCCGTATTAATTTGGCTGAAGCGGCCAAAGCTGCGTAAGGACTTGCGCCATGTACCGTCGTATCGTGCTGCAAGGCTTGGTTGGTGTTCCGTTCTTGCACGCCTGCTCCCGACCAGAACCAGTTGGGGCGGCCTCTTCTGGGGCAGGTGCCGCAGCAGTTGCATCAACCAACAAGCCAGCTGAATTCTGGCGCGACAAGGTGAGTCCACAGGCCTATGCGGTGTTGTTCAACGAAGATACCGAGCGGGCATTCAGCAGTCCGCTGGATGCTGAAAAGCGTGTCGGCAGATTCATCTGCGCGGCCTGTTATCTGCCATTGTTCGACAGCTCCAGCAAATTTGACAGTGGTACTGGTTGGCCCAGTTTTACGCAGCCTGTCACTGGCGCTGTGGCCACCAAAAAAGACTTCCTGATGGTGCTGCCGCGCACCGAATACCACTGCATGCGTTGCGGCGGTCACCAGGGCCATCTCTTCGATGACGGGCCGAAGCCGCTGGGCACGCGTTATTGCAATAACGGGCTGGCACTGGCCTTTGTTCCGCTGGGTGAGGCATTGCCAGCGCTACGCGGGTGAACTGCTTCTGCTCGAATGTGCGCGAGCATATGCGATGACCAGCGCTTGTCCCTGCCGGGATCAGAGGGCTAATCCTCCTGCGACGCATCCAGCCCCGGAAACAGCACCTCGGTAAAACCAAACTTGCTGAAATCGCGTACCCGCATGGGGTACAACATGCCGATCAGGTGGTCGCATTCATGCTGCACCACGCGCGCATGGAATCCCTCTACGGAGCGATCAATGGCATCGCCGTACTGGTCAAAACCGCTGTAGCGAATACGCGCAAAGCGCGGTACCACGGCACGCAGGCCGGGTACCGACAGACACCCTTCCCAATCGCCTTCTTCAGCCAGCAGGCCGTTTGCGCCGGGAAGTGGCGTGATCACCGGGTTGACCAGCACGGTGCGCGGGACCAAGGGTGCGTCGGGATACCGGAGATTCGGCTCGTCGCTGCCAAAAATCACCACCTGTAAATCCACCCCAATCTGCGGTGCTGCCAGCCCAGCCCCATTGGCCGCGCGCATCGTGTCCAGCAAATCGGTAACCAGCAGATGCAGCGCATCGGTGTCGAATTCGGCCACCGGCTGCGCGATACGCAACAAACGCGTATCACCCATCTTGAGAATTTCTCGAACGGTCATTTCAGCAACTCCATCAAAGCGGTCTCATCAATCACGGGTACCCCTAATTCCAGCGCCTTGGCGAGTTTGCTGCCTGCCTCCGCACCTGCCACGACATAACTGGTTTTTTTGCTCACCGAGCCAGCCACCTTGGCGCCTGCGGACTCCAGCAAGTCCTTCGCCTCGTCGCGACCCAGCGTCGGCAAGGTGCCGGTGATTACAAACGTCTTGCCTGCCAGCGGGCGTGGCGGACGGACAGCAGCTTCGCCCTCTTCCCACGTGACACCGCAGGCGCGCAGTTGCGCAATCACCTCGCAGTTGTGCGCTTGCCGAAAGAATGTATGGATACTTTGCGCGACGATAGGACCTACATCGTAGACCTCCAGCAGTTGCGCGGGGGTGGCATCCATGATCGCGTCAAGTCGGCCGAAATGGCGTGCCAGGTCCTTGGCCGTCGCCTCGCCCACATGGCGCACACCCAGACCAAACAGAAAACGCGGCAACGTGGTGTGTTTCGATTGTTCCAGGGCTTGCAGCACATTGCGTGCGGATTTGTCAGCCATGCGTTCCAGCGCCGCCAGTCCGGTCAGACCCATGCGGTAAAGGTCGGGCAGCGTCTTGATGACATTGCCCTCCACCAACTGGTCGACCAGTTTTTCGCCTAGACCTTCGATGTCCAGCGCGCGGCGTTGTGCGTAATGCAGAATCGCCTGCTTACGCTGTGCGCTGCAGAACAGGCCACCGCTGCAACGGTGGTTGACTTCGCCCTTCTCGCGCACCACGGCGCTGCCACACACCGGACATTGACGCGGGATCCGGAAATTGGGCACGTAAGCCGGGCGTGGGTTGATGAGCACCACGCCCACGACTTCGGGGATGACGTCCCCGGCACGCCGTACGATCACGGTATCGCCGACACGTGCATGTTTGCGACGCAATTCGAACAGGTTGTGCAGCGTGGCGTTGGACACCGTGGTGCCCCCCACAAATACCGGTGCCAACCGCGCCACAGGAGTGAGTTTGCCAGTGCGCCCCACCTGCACGTCGATGCCCTGCACCGTCGTGAGTTGTTCCTGCGCCGGGTACTTGTGGGCGACCGCCCAGCGCGGTTCACGCGTGACGAAACCCAGGCGCTTTTGTAGCGCCAGGCGGTTGACCTTGTAGACCACGCCATCTATATCGAACGGGAGACTGTCGCGCAGTTGGCCCATCCGCGCATGGAACGCCACCAGCCCCTCAGCGCCCAACACTACGTCGCGGTGCGGGCTCACGGGCAGGCCAAAGGCGTCGAGCGCGCGCAGCAGACCATCCTGCGTGTCCGGCTGCCCGTCCCAGCCCTGTATCTCGCCCCAACCATAGGCAAAAAAACTCAAAGGGCGTTGGGCGGCAATAGCCGGGTCCAGTTGGCGCACCGCACCGGCAGCAGCATTACGCGGGTTAACGAATGTTTTTTCGTTTTTGGTGCCAGCGTCGATCTTTTCGCGCTGCAGGCGGTTCATTTCGTCGAACGCGTCGCGCCGCATGTAGACCTCGCCGCGCACCTCCAGAACTTGGGGAGGCTGGCCCAAGAGGCGCAGCGGAATCTGCCCGATGGTGCGTATGTTCTGCGTGACGTCTTCGCCAATTTCGCCGTCACCCCGGGTGGCGGCCTGCACCAGCACACCGGCCTCATAACGCAAACTCAAAGCCAGGCCGTCGAATTTGAGCTCGGCTTCGTATTCGACCGGCGCGTCGCTGCTCGCCACCAGGCCCAACTCGCGGCGCACGCGCGCGTCGAAATTGCGCGCTCCGGTAGCCTCGATATCGGTCTCGGTGCGGATTGACAGCATTGGCACCACATGGCGCACCCGGGCAAAACCGTCCAGCACCATGCCGCCGACGCGCTGGGTGGGTGAATCCGGCGCTAGCAATCCGGGGTGGCTGGCCTCCAGGGCCTGCAACTCCTGAAATAGCCGGTCGTATTCTGCATCCGGCACGGTCGGTGCATCCAGCACGTAATACTGGTGCGCGTGGCGGTGCAACTCGGTGCGCAACCAGACTGCACGGGCAGCCTGTGATTCAGGTGCGGCGCCGGGCAAGGTGGAGGACGCCATAACCAGAAAACCACAGGTGCCGCAGAAGCACCGGCTCAGGAAAACAGCCGGCGTGCCAGCGCGGAGCCAGCCGCCAGATCGCGCTGCTCCAGCGTGTCGTACAAGCTCTCAAGTTCGGAGCCGATCACATCCATCGCATCACGCGCCAACACCTGTCCGTTGTCGTCGGTGATGCTGCCGTCCATGGCCTGGGCCAGCCCGTTGGCAGCTTCACGCAAGCGCACAAAAGGCCGTTCGGTCCGGTCAACATGGGCTACGTCCAGCGCCAGCGAAACCTCGCGCACGGCGGCTTGCTCAGGGTCTTCGGCCAGCGCTGCCTGCGTATCGAAGCTTAACGTGAGTACCGGTGGCATGCCCGGCACACTGGCGGCAAGCACCATCCGCCCCGGCATTGCTCCCGCCACGAAGCCCAGCCGTGCCGCGTGCTGCTGGACATAGCCGGGGCTCCACGCCGCGCTGCGCGCGCGCAGCGTGAAACTGAGCTGTGCGTCGTGGGCACTGGCAAACTGGTCCAGCTCGCGCGAACGCGCCACCGCCTCCAGCATGTCCGGGAAGTCGGGCGTGCCGCTCACCGCGTCGCAAAACTCCTGGGCCTTGACCACATATTCAGAGTACTCAATATCGTTCAGTGGCCCGGACCGGTTGGCCAGTTGCACACCAGCCTGGAACGCCACATAACGCTGGCCGCTGGCCGGTGTCTCCCACTGGTGGCTCAGTGAATTGAGCCCTTCAATCGCAAAAGGCTTGCTGCCGGCACGGCGCGTGGTGGGCATGGCCGCCAGCGCCGCCTCACCCGACACCGGGCCGTCCAGCGTTATAGCGGCAATAACGTCGATCAACGCATCCATGCCGGGCTTTTCTTCAGGCACTGGCAGCGGGAAGTCCTGCGCTGCAAACGCATCGGCATCCAGCCGCGGCTCCACCCCTGCGTGGGCCGATCCTGCATCAGGTTCCTCGGGCAACGCCTGCCGTGGCGCCATCTTGCGTGAGGTCCACGCACCGTGCGCCACCACCGCCGCCAGCACCAGCCCCCCCGCCACCGCCAACCCAATTTGCAATGTGCTGCTCATGTGGCCCCCACGCTTGTCACTTCGTGTACTGCGCTGCCCCCAGAGGGGGCTAATTTTGGCTTCGCCGCACTGTGTGAACCTTGGGGCGGCCGGGCGGAAAATTGCACCATCACGCAGCCTCTATCGGTGATGCGACCGCATCCATATCAACAGCGACGATCCGTGACACGCCTTGCTCCTGCATCGTCACGCCGATCAGTTGCTCGGCCATCTCCATGGCGATCTTGTTGTGGCTGATAAACAGGAACTGGGTGTCTCGGCTCATGCTGATGACCAGTTTCGCATAACGTTCGGTGTTTGCGTCGTCCAGCGGTGCGTCCACCTCATCGAGCAGGCAAAACGGTGCCGGGTTGAGCTGGAAAATCGCGAACACCAGCGCAATCGCCGTCAGTGCCTTTTCGCCGCCCGACAACAGATGGATGGTCTGGTTCTTTTTGCCTGGCGGCTGCGCGATCACCTGCACGCCAGAGTCCAGTATCTCCGCGCCGGTGATTACCAGGCGCGCGTTGCCGCCACCAAACAACTCGGGGAACATCTTGCCGAAATGGGTGTTCACGGTATCGAACGTCGCCGACAGCAATTCGCGGGTTTCGCCGTCAATTTTGCGAATGGCGTCTTCGAGCGTGGTCATGGCCTCGTTCAGGTCGGCCGACTGCGCGTCCAGGAACTGCTTGCGTTCGCGCGCCGTACCCAACTCGTCCAGTGCCGCCAGGTTGACGGCTCCCAGAGCCGTTACCTCGGCGCTGAGCCGGTCAATCAGCGTCTGCAAACCAGCCAGGCGCACTTTGTCCTGTTGCACCGAGCGCGCCAGTGGCTCCAGCTCGGCATGCGCATCATCCAGCATCTGCTGGTATTGCTCACAGCCCAGACGCGCCGCCTGCTCTTTGAGCTGCAGATCGGTGATGCGTTGGCGCAGCGGATCGAGCTCGCGTTCAAGTTGCAGGCGATGCTCGTCACTGGCACGCAACTTCGCGGTCAGATCATCGTATTCACTGCGTTTGCCCGCCAGTGCGCGTTCGCGCTCGAGCTTTAACGCCAGGGCGCTGTGCAGACCTGCCTGCGCAGCGGCGTCGGTCAGCCGCAACAGCTCTTCGCCTGCACGTTGCTCCTCTTGCACGATGGCCTGCGCCTGCTGGGCCGCAGTGTCGATCGCACGTGTCAGCTCGGCCTGGCGTGCCAGCAGACTGCGCAGCGCAAACCCGGCCTCCTGCGAGCGCCGCTCCACCAGACGCTGTTGTTCGCGGCACTCGGCGAGCTGGCGCTGGGCCTGAATGACACGCTCGTCCAGTTGGGCATGGCGCTCCTGCGTGTCGGCCAGCTGCATGTCGAGTTCTTCAAACCGCGCCTCGGCTGTGAGTCGGCGCTGCTGCAACTCCTCCAGCCGGGTGTCCAGCTCTTCCAGTTCACCCGCCAGCTGGGTCTTGCGCGAGCGGGCCTGCTCAGCCAGTTGCTGCAGACGCAGAGTCTCCACCTGCAGTTCGTGGGCGCGGCTCTGCGTGGTCGCCGCCTCGCGGCGAAGTTGCACCAGCTGCTGCGACGCGTCGGCGTAAACACTCTCAGCACGTTGCAGAGCGGCGCGAGATTGCTCGCAGATGAGCGCCTGCGCGCGCGACTGGCGGTCCAGGTTCTCGATCTCCTGCGCACGCGCAAGCAAGCCGGCCTGCTCCGAATCGGGCGCATAAAAACTCACACTGTGCAGCGATACCGCATGGCCTGCCGCCACGTAGATGGTCTCACCACTTTGTAGCTGCGCCCGTTGAGCCAAGGCTTCTTCCAGGCTGGTCGCGCTGTAGCAACCCCGAAGCCAGTCGCGCAACAGCGCGCTTTGCCCGGCATCAGCGGGTCGAAGCAGATCGGACAAACGCGCCAGGGCGGACGGCTTGTCGGGGGCACTGGCGGGCGGCGGGCAGAAGAACGCAAGTTTCGCGGGAGGCGCGTCCTGGCCGAACGCGCGCACCATCTCCAACCGCGACACCTCGAGTGCGCCCAGGCGCTCGCGCAGGGCTGCCTCGAGCGCGTTTTCCCAACCCTCCTGCACGTGGATGCGGCTCCACAACGCGGGCAACTTGTCCAGCCCGTGTTTGCCCAGCCAGGGCCGCAACTTGCCATCGGTCTTCACGCGGTCCTGCAGCGCCTTGAGTGCTTCCAGCCGCGCCGACAACGCCGCCTGCCGGGACGAGTCGGTGTTGACAGCCTGCTGCGCCATGCGCCGTGCTTCGTCGAGCGTCGGCAGCGCGTCCTGCAACTCATGCAGCCGCGTGCTGGCGATGCTCGCCTCTTCGCCCGCCTGCGCCAGTTGCAGCTCCATACTTTGCAGCAAAGCATCGTCGGGAGCGTTCAGCGCCAACTGGTCGGCATCCAGGCGTTCGCGTCGGGTCCCTAGCTGGCGCGTTTGCTCCTGCACGCTGCGTTGTTCTGCGGCCAGCACCTGAATCTGCTGCTGCACCTGCACCACCGCATTACGCTGCTCGTTGGCGGCGTTCTGTGCCAGGCCTAAGCCCTCTTCGAGCTGGGGCAGCTGCTGCGCATGTTCTTCCACCTGCGCTCCCAGCACCACACTTTCTTCTTCAGAGCGCGTGTGGCGCTGCCCCAATTCACCGATTTCCGCCTGTGCCTCCAACCCGCGCGCGGTCCACTGCGCGCCTTGCTCCTTCAAGATCGCCAGGCGCTGCTCGACGCGCTGGCGCCCCTCCACCACAAACCGAATTTCGGCCTCCAGCCGTCCCACCTCGGTGCTGGCCTCATACAACAAGCCCTGCGCCTGGTTGACCTGGTCGCCAGCACCGTAGTGGGCCTGGCGCACCGCCTCAAGCTCGGCCTCGGTGTGGCGCAGGTCGGCGACCCGGCTCTCCATCATGTTGCGCGCTGCTTCGCCATCCACTTGCACTCTGGACTGCTCGGCCTGCGCGTCGGTCAACCGGAGGTACCACAACTGCTGCTGCTTGAGTGCTACGTCGGCCTGCAGCGCCTTGTACTTCTGTGCCACCTCGGCCTGCTTTTCCAGCTTCTCCAGATTGGCACCGAGTTCGCGCAGAATGTCGTCGACCCGCGTCAGATTCTCGCGCGTGTCGGCCAGGCGGTTCTCGGTTTCACGGCGGCGCTCATTGTATTTGGATACACCGGCAGCCTCCTCCAGAAACAGCCGCAACTCTTCGGGTTTGGACTCGATGATGCGGCTGATGGTGCCCTGCCCAATGATGGCGTAGGCACGGGGCCCCAGCCCGGTACCCAGAAAGACGTCCTGCACGTCGCGCCTGCGCACGGGCTGGTTGTTGATGTAGTAGCTGCTGGTGCCATCCCGCGTCAGTACCCGTTTCACCGCGATTTCGGCGAACTGTCCCCATTGCCCGCCAGCACGGTGGTCCGAATTCTCGAACACCAGTTCCACGCTGGCGCGGCTGGACGGCTTGCGGCTGGTGGTGCCATTGAAGATGACGTCCTGCATCGACTCGCCGCGCAGCTCGCTGGCGCGGCTCTCACCCAGTACCCAGCGCACCGCATCCATGATGTTCGACTTGCCGCAACCGTTGGGGCCGACCACACCCACCAGCTGGCCGGGCAGCATGAAGTTGGTCGGCTCGGGGAATGACTTGAAGCCCGATAACTTGATCGAATTGAGACGCACGGTCGAACTACGCTGGGGGATGGGTCAGAGGGTTGACAGATCGAACCGCAATACCAGGTCACATTCAGGAGGCCTCGCAAAGCATCCAGAAGGCACCAAAAAGCACTGATTCGGCAGGGCTTGATGATAACCTTGCCAAGCTGTGAACTATGCACTGGGCGCAGGCCCGATCTGGGGGCTTGGTGCAGGCAGGCCGTGTTAGCATCTTGTTACACCACAGTGTTCCACTGCAGGCAATTCTCGCGCCTGCAATCCAGTTGATTGGACGCAAAGATGAAACGCACGGATGACATCGACGACTCCCGGCGGCTGGTGCTGATCCGGGCGCTAACCGCAGGCCTTCTGGGTTTGGGACTGACGAGCGCCCAGGCCATCACCTTCGGCATATTTGGCAGCCGACCACGCAAACTGCCCGAAGGACAATCCATCTACGGCCTGTCGGGCAACGTCACGGTGAACGACCAGCAGGCAACCCTGGCAACCCGCATCAAGTCCGGGGACACGGTTCAAACCGCGCAAAACAGCGAGATTGTTTTTGTGGTCAACAGCCACTCGATGATTCTGCGTGCCGAAAGCAAGCTGCAGATCGAGCAGCCCGACAATTCGCCCGAGTCGCTGATCATCGGCGGGCTGCGTATGCTGAGCGGGAAACTGTTGTCGGTGTCGCGCAATTCGGCCATGCGGGTCACCTCATCCACCGCCACGATTGGCATTCGCGGCACCGGCTTTTATGTCGAAGCCGACCCGGAGCGCACCTATTTCTGCACCTGCTACGGCACCACCGAGGTACAGGCAACCAACGACCCGCAGAGCCGTGAAACCATCAGCGCCAAGCACCATGACCGGCCGGTGTATATCGTGGCTGATGGGGGTAGTGGCAACAACATCCGCAATGCGCCGTTCGTGAACCATACCGACCAGGAACTGGCCCTCATCGAGACGCTGGTAGGGCGGCGCACGCCGTTCGTGTTCTCAAACGACGTATACACCGGCCCGCGCCGCACTTACTGAGCGCCCCCAATCCTGGCTTCGCCAGGCCTCCCCAGGGGGGGCAAGAAAGCTAGGGTGCGGCCCGGCGTTTCTTGTGAAAGGTCGCCAGCCACTGGCACAGTGCGCTGGCCGCTGGCTTACTCGGGGGCGCCGTTGAGTATCCAGTTCAGGAACTTGTCGTAGTCAGCACGGCCTGCGGCACCCGGTGCCAGGCGGGTATCAAAACCCAGACGCTGGTTGCCATTGTGCTGGTTACCAGCGGGCTTGCGCAGCAACGGGCTGGCCACGATGTCGGTGAAGTTGATGCGCCCGCGCAATTCGGTGTAGAACCAGTGGTCGTTGGTGGCGTCGTTGGCGTTTCCGGTGCCGGCCCGGTCATAGGTGGCGTACCAGATCGGTGGGATCACTGTGCCGTTGCCCCCCGGCTGATGGCAGGTGGTGCACAGGCCCACACCGCCCTGCAAGGTGGCCTTGATGTCGGCGAAACGCAGTGCTGTGGGTGTGTAGGCCAGGCCGTTATCGACCGTAATGGCCAGATCCACAGGCGGGCTGGCCACTGCCCCCTGGCTGGCCACCAGCCGCACCACATAGGCACCGTCTACCGTAGCGGTAAACACCGGCTGGGCGGTGCTGGCACCGGTAAGGGTAGCCCCACCAACCGGGCCGCTCACCAGGCTCCATTGGTAGGTGCTGGCATACAGGCTCATAGCTGCCGACAGTGTGGTTGCTCCCTGCTTGACCACGCGGCCCGGGCCAGGGTCTGCAATCGGCCGACCCGGCATCAGGTTTCCATCCGGGAATCCGACCGACACCAGGTAACTTCCCAAGGTCTGAAACATGCTGGCCGTACTCCAGAATTTGTCGTAGATCAGTTTGGCCAGTGGCATATTGCCGCGGTCTGCCACGTGCGCCTTGATGCGCTCCTTGTAACCATCAAAATGGGCAAAGGTCTCAAACGCAATCTCGGACTGGTTACCGGTACCACGCAACAGATGGCACACCCTGCAGGCGGGTGCCTGAACGTTGAGGTACAACGCCGACTGACCAGCGGCGCTCCACGAGGCCTCGACATACGTGTCGTTGGTGAATGTGACCGGGTTGGGCAGGCCGTCGCCGCCGTACATGTCTTTCAGGTGCGCAGCGGCCGTACCCTGGTATTCGTTCTGTGTGGCGACGCGGCGGCAGAGGTCTTCGGGCAGCGTTGGCACCGTGCCAACCGGGAACGGAAATGAACACAACACCATCTTGTTGATGGTCTTCATGCCTGCTTCCAGCTCGGCGCGGCTGAACCCGGCAA
>JANOCN010000815.1:0-4874 GCA_031412185.1 Betaproteobacteria bacterium
TGCGTGGTGCGGCCGCGACATCGGCTGCGCTGCTCCAGCCACACGCGGCCCACACCAGAGAAGCCAGAAAGACTTTCGGACAAATCATTTTCATACCGCGTGGGAAATACAAAGAAGGCTTGCAGCAGGCCCGACGCGCGCGCCAAGGCCCTGCAAATGGAGGCGCCATAATAAAGCGGCCATCCCGGCCCAAACCCACACCCACCCGCTTCAGCACCTCAACATGCCGCCCAACCCGGCCCCCCACGCCAACCGCCTTTCGCAAGTAGACGCCTTGCGTGGCCTGGCCGCCATGGCGGTGGTGCTGTTCCACTTCACCACGCGTTTTGTCGATCTGTACCGGCCTGGCACCACGCTGGCGGTGGCGGCACCGTATGGGCACTTCGGCGTCAACCTGTTTTTTATCATCAGCGGGTTTGTGATCTTCATGACGTTGCAGCGCACGGTGCAGCCGATGGACTTTGTGGTGTCGCGCTTCAGCCGCTTGTTCCCGAGCTTCTGGGTTGCGATCATTCTGACGTTTGCGGTCACGCACTGGCTGGGTTTGCCCGGCAAGTCGGTCAGCGCAACTTCGGCGCTTGCCAACTTTTTCATGGTGCACGGTATTTTTGGTGTGCCACATGTAGATGGCGTGTACTGGACGCTGGAGGTGGAGATGCTGTTCTACCTGGGCATGTTTGTGCTGTTTCGCCTGGGCTGGCTGGGGCATATTCACCGGGTGCTGCTGGGCTTTCTGGCGCTGCGCCTGCTGTATGTGCTGATGGCACGCGCTTTTAATATCGACCTGCCGTGGATCGCCTACCGGCTGCTGATCCTTCAATACATACCCTGGTTTGCGCTGGGCATCTGTATCTACCAGCTCACCGCGCAGCGCGCGGGCGGGCGCAGTCGGCAGCCTTTGCTGACGGCTCTGGCCGCCGTGCTGACGCTGGCGGTTGCCGACTCGCTGCTGGTGGGTGCTCTGGCGCTGGTGTTCACGATGCTGGTGTACGGCGCGGCGCGCGGCCACCTGCGCCTGCTCGATACCCGGCTATTTGTGTGGCTGGGTGCTATTTCGTACCCGCTGTACCTGCTGCACGAAAACATCGGCTGGAGCATCCAGTTGCAGGTGCTGGCACGCGGGTTGCCGTTCTGGGTATCGGCACTGCTCGCACTGCTGGTGGCGCTTGCGGCAGCGACTGCCATGACACGCTGGGTCGAGCAGCCCGCCATGCGCTGGATACGCGCGCGTTACCGCCAACGCGGCCAGCGCCTGGCGGCATAGGGCACGATGGCGCGGCGGTTGCAGCTGGTTGTGTTGCTGGGGCTGACACTGCTGGCGGCCTGGTACGGCTTGCGCCGCTACACGCAACCCGACCCGCTGGCCGCACGGCTGGCGTCGGTGGTGGTTGCGCGGCCGGCCGACACGGTGGCCTGCGCCACTTTCACACGCACCCGCCCACTGGTGTTGCTGGTGCTGGGCCAGTCGAACGCGGGCAACCACGGCAGCTTGTCCGCCAGCAACGATGCTCCGGTGGCCGTGTTTGCAGGGGCAGCGTGCGCGCTGGCCAACGACCCCCTGCCTGGGGCAACCAGCCAGGGTGGCAGCATCTGGCGCCACTTGCCAGCAATGCTGAGCAAAGAAGCGGCCGGTAGAACCGTGGTGCTGTCGGTGCTGGCGGTGGACGCCACCAGCATCGACGACTGGACGCGGCCCGGCAGCGCCATCGCCCAGCGCCTGGTGAAACAAGTCCAGGCACTGAAGCAAGCTGGCATGGTGCCCGACCTGGTGCTGTGGCAGCAAGGAGAAGCCGACGCGCGCGCGCAAACCCCTGCCAGCGACTACCTGGTTGGCCTGAACCGGTTGGCGACGCAGCTGGCAGAAGCCGGTGTGCCTGCGCCGATGCTGTTGGCGCTGTCCACCGTGTGCCGGTCTGGCCCTGACGCTGCGGTCCGCTCGGCCATCGACCAGGCCGTTAAAACCAACCCGCGTTTCCTGCAAGGCCCTGATACCGACCTGCTCGGTGAGCCCTACCGTCGTGATGGCTGCCACTTCAACGCCGAGGGGTTGAGGCTTGCAGCGCAGGCCTGGGCCACGGTGATCAGCCTGCGGCTTTCGATGGTGCGGTGAGCAGTTGGCGCAGAGGTGCCCACCGCGAGCTACTCAAGGGTAAGAACCAGACGTTTCCCTAGCGCCGCAGCAGCGCGGTCCAACGTCTTGAGCGACGGCCAATGGGTTGGATCTTCAAGGCGCTTGGCAGCTGGCCAGGAGGTTTCCAGCGCACGAGCCACGTCCGATAGGGTTCTTTCGCCTCGTGCAAGGCGCAGGAGCATTGCCGCTTGCGTCTTTGCATCTGGTGCAATGTAGTAAGCACCTTTGATCTTCTGGCTGGGAGCGGGCACGTCCTTCGCCTCGTCCAGACGCCAAGCCAGCATTGCCGAAAGAACTTCGGTCGCGTTGAACAAAGCCTCTTCCTTCGTGTGACCTTCGGTGAAGGTGTCAGGCAGATCAACAAACTCCACCAAGTAAGTTCCGTCTTGCTGCGCCTGGACGGTTGCTGGATATCGAATGTCCATTTCTTTACCTCACTTCAGCTTCACGCCGGTCTGGCGCTGTATCGCGGCGAGCAGGCCAGCACCGATATCGCGTGAGCCGTGCACTGGAACTGGCACGGCTTGGCCGTTCTTGACCAGAACGTGGTGGCTACCGTGTACACGGTCGACAGACCAACCCGCGGCTCTGAGCTTCGCGATGACCTCTTTGCCTGTCATCTGCTGGATGATAGATCAGGAGTGATCTAAATGCAACGAGGCCGACCAACGTGTTGAGCCCTACCGCCGCGACGGCTGCCACTTCAACGCCGAGGGTTTGCGGCTGGCGGCGCTGCGGTAGCAACCTTGTGCCAAGGCAGCAGCGCCAGCCAGCACAGCAGCACCAACAGCATCAGAAAGCGTGGCGAGTCGATCAGGGTGTCAAACATGCCGAGCACCAGGAAGGCGGCCAGCGCCGCCAGCACGCTCCCCGCCGCCAGGTTGCCGCGCCAGCTTGCACGCGCGGCGCGCAAACTGGCTGCGAGCACCAGTGCCCCGACCGCCATCAGCCCCAGAAGCCCCTGGTCGAAAAGCACCGCCACCGGCAGCGCCTTGATGTGCCATGCCAGGTGGTTGTCGGACGTGAAGTTCCAGTGGTCCAGCCGCTGGGTGAAACTGCCGTTGGCGACGAGGTCGCTGCCGTCGCTGGCCAATAGCTGCAGGTTGTCGAAGTCGACTGCCGACTTGCTGGAGTTTTGCAGGCTGAGCTTGACCGGGCGGCGGGCGTACCAGGGGTCTGCGCCGAGCACGCCGGAATTGATCTTGCGCTCGAAATGTTGCCACTTGCGGTTGTTCTCCAGGCGAAATACCTCCTGGCGGCAATCAGACGATGACACCTGCCACTTGTGACAAATCTGCACCGTCGCCGTGTTGTCCGCACCACCCGAGCGAATGTCCACCTTCAGCAGGTAGTTTTGCTGGGGTAACAGGCCGATGATCTGGTCCATGTAGATCGGTTGGCCTACACCCAGGCGCAGCGCCGGGTTGCCAGATGGCCCGAGCAATTGGTACGTAGCGGTGCGTTCGTTCTCCGGGCTGGCCCAGTAACGCTGCGCCGGGAAGCGGCCCACGCCCGACCCGAGCAGCAGGGTGGGCCAACCCGGGTCGCGCAGCGCCAGTGCGTTGGCCCAGTGCGCCTGGCGAACGCCGAAGTCCTGCACCACGGTAGCCATCCGGGCCTGCACGAACGCGCCTTGCCATATCGGCACGGCCACGGCCACCGCTGCAACTGCCAGCCCCACGCCGAGGAGCGCGGTCGTGAGGCGGCTGCCCTGCCCGCGCAGGGCAGCCAGCAACACAACCCCAAACGCGACCGCGAATGCGAGGTAGCCATTGCGTGAAAAAGTCACCATCAGCGCGTACGTGGTGCCCAGCACCAGCAGGCCACCCAACAACCTGCGCCAGTGGCTGCGCGTCTGCAATACCCACAGCAGCAGGAAAGGCACGGCTACTGCCAGAAAACACTCGATGTAAGCACCGCCGTTGTGCATCGCGGACATCGGGCCGGCAATGCGGTATTGCTCGGAATAGTTGAGCAGTTCGGTAAAGCTGATGCGCTCCCACATGGCAAACAGCACCGTGCCGGCCAGCCCCGCAACCATGCCGGCACCGAAAGCAGCACCTACATCGCGCCCGGCGCTGCTGGCGCGCTGCATCAGAGGCAACAGCAGGATGGCCCACAACACGCCCTTGGTAATGCGCAACCCATTGAACGGGCTGAAATAGTTGTTGAACGCGTTCATGTCCGGCATTTGCCAAGGCAGCAACGCGCGCAAGGTGCTCACTCCGAAACTCAAGGCCAGCAGCGTTGCCAAGCCCCAAAGCAGGATACTGCGCGGCATGTGGCGTGTGGCGCGGGGGAACCGGATGTAGCCAATGGCCAGGCTGATCAGGATCAACCAGTCGAGTTCGTCCAGGAAAAAGCGCCCGCTCCAGGGGGCCAGGTCGAGCAGCGGCACGGCTGCGGGAATAGCTGCAAACATCACCATGGGCCGGTACCAGGTGACCAAGGCGTAAGCCGCCAAGCCAGCACCCAGCCACAGCCGCTGCGTCGGAAAACCTACCAGCCATGCCGCACCCAATGCCAGCACCAGGGCACCCAGCACATAGGCGGTGCCAGTGCCGGTGCCACCGCTGTCGGCGCGCGTGCTGTGCCCAGCCGACGCACCGCGTTCCGGGCGGGTGTTGGACTCGCCCGCTAGGTCCAGGCCATGCTGCGGCTCGGCCGCCAGCAGTTGCAAAGCTTTGACCGCCACAAAGGATGCAGCGGCGGCAATCAACAGGTTGGTCGGGTCGGGGTGGGC
>JANOCN010000816.1:0-5896 GCA_031412185.1 Betaproteobacteria bacterium
CGCTCGCGGGTTGCGATCTGCTCACCATCAGTCCGGATTTGCTGGCTGCGCTGGCGGGCTCGAATCAGCCACTGCCGCGTATGCTGGAGCCAGCCGCTGCACAAGCGCTGGATTTGCCAGCGGTGAACTTTGACGAAGCCGGTTTTCGTTTCGCCTTGAACGAAGACGCGATGGCTGGCGAAAAACTCGCAGAAGGAATTCGTGCCTTTTGTGCTGATGCGGTGAAACTCGAGCAGTTGCTGCTTGCGGCCTGACTCCGCCCAGGCTTGACGCAACATAGGAACGTGTTGATGACGCGCACCCGTTGTGACCGTACCCCCGCGTGGGGCGCGTTGCGTGCCCTGCACACCGCGCACGGAGCAGGGCTGGACCTGCGCCAGGAATTTGACCGTGATGCGGGCCGTTTTGCGGCGTTCAGCCTGGATGCACCGCATGTTTTTGCAGATTTATCCAAGAATCTGATCAACGCGGCCATCGAGCAGCAGTTGCTGGCGCTGGCACAGCAATGTGGCCTGGAGCAATACCGCGACGCCATGTTTCGCGGCGTCGCTATCAATACCAGCGAACAGCGGGCCGTCAAACACTGGCTGTTGCGCAGCCCTCTGGCGCTTGCAAGCGCTGCGCAAGACCCGGACTTGCAGGCGGTCCACGCAACGTTGGACGCGATGCTCGGCTACGCGGAAAAGGTGCGCGCCGACACTGCCATCACCGACGTGGTCAACATCGGCATCGGTGGCTCGGACCTGGGGCCCCAGATGGCCGTGCTGGCGCTGGACGCCTACGCTGCGGCAGGCAAACGCCTGCATTTCGTGTCCAACATCGACGGGCACGAGCTGGCCGCAACGCTGCGCGGGGTGAAGCCACAGAGCACGTTGTTTCTGATCGCGTCCAAGACCTTCACGACGATCGAGACGATGACCAACGCGCAGTCGGCCAAGCGCTGGTTCGAGGCCTACGGCGGTACCGCTATTGCGCGGCACTTCTGTGCGCTCACCACCAATGTTGCCGCCGCCAAAGCTTTTGGCATAACCACCACATTTGGTTTCTGGGACTGGGTGGGCGGTCGTTTTTCGCTTTGGTCGGCCATCGGATTGCCGATTGCGATTGCTATTGGTGCTGCGGGCTTCCGCGAATTCCTAGCCGGTGCCCACGCAATGGACGAACACTTTTGCCGTGCACCGCTGGCGCGCAATTTGCCGGTACGGCTCGGTCTTCTCGACGTCTGGTACCGCAATTTTCTCGGTTTCACAAGCCGCAGCATCGCGCCCTACCACAGTGCCTTGCGCCGCTGGCCCGCTTACCTGCAGCAGTTGGAGATGGAGAGCAACGGCAAACGCGCGGACGCACAGGGCGACGCGCTGCCCTTTGCGACCTCGCCGGTGTTGTGGGGAGAACCGGGCACCAATGGGCAACACGCCTACTTTCAGCTGCTGCACCAGGGAACCGACATCGTGCCGGTGGAGTTTGTGGCGGTAAAGGCGGCCCACCACGATTTGCCCGGGCACCATGCGATGTTGCTGGCCAACGCATTGGCCCAGGCCCAGGCGCTGATGCAGGGCAAGGAAGATGCGGGGGGGCAGCGGCACTTTCCGGGCAACCGGCCCAGTACTTTTCTGGTGCTGGACGAACTCACACCGGCCAGCCTGGGCGCGCTGATTGCGCTGCAGGAGCACCGGGTGTTTGTGAGCGGTGCTTTGTGGGGCATCAACAGTTTCGACCAGTGGGGGGTTGAGCTGGGCAAAGTGCTGGCCAAAGACATCGAACCCCGCCTGGGTAGTGGTGACACCAGCACGCTGGACGGCTCCACCGCCGGCTTGCTGCAGCGCTTGCGCGCCGCATCTTGATGCGATATCTGTGCTTCAGGGCATTGGTCGGTAGCAGCCGGTGTTGGAACTGACATTGCCCCAGGCGCGCTGCCTGCAATTGGCCGCGCAGGGGCTGCTTACCGCGCCAGCACGCGTTGCCAGTGCCAGAGCTCTTCGCGCGTGTATTGGCAACATGCAACTGCTGCAGATAGACACCATCCATGTGGTCGCGCGCAGCCCGTACCTGGTGTTGTTCGCGCGCTTGGGTGCGTATCCGATGCAGTGGCTGGACGAGGCACTCCAACAAGGCTATGTATTCGAAACCTGGGCCCATGAGGCCTGTTTTGTGCCCAAGCCGCAGCTTGGCCTGCACCGCAGCTACAACCGCGAGATGCGTCGCCACTGGGGCCTGGTGCGCGGGCGTGACAGCGCCAGCGCACAGCGTGCACACCTGGACAAACTGCTCGGCCATATCGCGCTAAACGGGCCGGTCAAGTCGTCCGACTTTGAACGCACCGACGGCCGCGCTGGCGGCTGGTGGGGTTGGAAGGACGAAAAACGCTGGCTGGAAGCGCTTTTCGCCAACGGCGAGCTGATGGTGGCGCGGCGGGAAAACTTCCAGCGTGTCTACGACCTGGCGCAGCGGGTGTGCCCAGCGCTGGCAGGCATGGCGTTACCCAGCGCGCAGGATGCACACGCCGAATTCATCGAGCAATCCGTCGCGGCCCTCGGGGTGACTCAGGCGCGCTGGGTCCATGACTACTTTCGCCTCAAGCCGCGCTTGAAAGATGCCGACCTGGATGCGCTGGTCGAACAAGGTCGAGTCTTGCGCGTGCGGGTGCAAGGCTGGGACGTACCGGCCTACGTACACAAGTCGCGCGCGGCACTTTTGAAAAATGCGCTGGGCGGCAAGCTGGGCGCGACCCACACCACGCTGCTGTCTCCGTTTGACCCGCTGGTCTGGGACCGCGAGCGCGCACTGGTGATGTTTGGTTTCGACTACCGCATCGAGTGTTACACCCCCGCTGACAAGCGTCAGCACGGCTATTTTGTATTGCCGCTGCTGCACCATGGCGAACTGGTGGGTCGACTGGATGCCAAAGCGCACCGCGCGCAGGGTGTGTTCGAAGTGAAGGCGCTGTACCTGGAGCCCGGTGTTGTTGTCCAGGAGCAGCTGCAGGACGCCGTGGCACGGGCGCTCCAGCAGTGCGCCGACTGGCACGGCACGCCACAGGTGAGGATTGTCTGGACTTCGCCGCAGCGGCTCGCGACCGGGCTGCGCCGGGCACTGCGCCACCATCGGGCAACATCTGCATCTGAAAAACCAGTAACAGCACGCTAGAGAGGACCGGATGGCCAGCAATATTGTTTTTGATTTTGGCGCCGTGCTATTTACCTGGCGGCCGGACCTGTTGGTTCAGGAGGTCTTCCCGTCCGAGGCAGCCACACCAGCGGCCGCCCGCCAGCTTGCCAACGCTATTTTTCACCATGCAGACTGGTTAGCGTTCGACGGCGGGACGCTGGAACTGGCGACCGTGGTACAGCGCACGGCGCAACGCTTGCAACTGGCGCAGGCGCCGTTGTCTGGTTTGGTACACAGCATCCCGGAGCACCTCGTACCCATTCCCGAAACTGTAGCCCTGCTTGAGCGGCTGGTGGCGCGCCGCGAAAAGCAGGGGGACGTGCATCTGTATTACCTGTCCAACATGCCTGCGCCGTTTGCCCGCCTGCTGGAACAGCGTCACCCGTTCCTGGCATGGTTTGAAGGTGGTGTTTTTTCGGGCGATGCCAAATTGGTCAAACCTCAGTCAGAGATTTTCCAACTGCTGCAAACCCGTTACGGGTTGGACCCCGCCAAGACGGTCTTTATCGACGACCTGCCCGCCAACGTAGAGGCGGCGCGTACCAGGGGCTGGCAGGGAATTCACTTTGCGTCGGCAGCGCAGGTGGAAGCAGACCTGGCAGCTGCCCTGGCCTGACAGCGTGTGGGGCCGCACGCTCTGATTCCGGGCCCCACCCAAGTACGTGTCACTTTGCGACATCCGCACCCATACGGTTGCTGAGTTTGGCAAGACGCAAGGCTGCCCCCTGAGGGCGCAATGGTTGTTAATACGGGCCACCGTTTGTGAAAGACATGTCGTCGGGCCGGTGTTTGCTTGATCAACTTGCATAAATAGTGCTAGTGTCGGGTCGGGGTTGTTACATGGCGTTGCTGACCCAACTACTGATCGACTTGTCAAGGAAAAATCTCCCATGGAAACAGGAACCTTTGGATTCTCGGTGCGCGTGGCAGCGGCAGACACAGACTTTTCGGACGCCTGTGTTGTCCGTGCGGCAGCCTACGGGCACCACGACCCGGAAATTGGCCCCAAGTTTGGTGACATAGAGGCGCTGGACCAGGCCGAGGGCGTTGCGGTGCTGTTGTGTCGCGACAAGGAGTCGGGCCAGTGCATTGGCACTGCCCGCATCCAGGTGAGCGCTTTTGGTCCGCTGGTGCTGGAGAACAGCATCGCGCTGCCTGACTGGCTGGTGAACAAACCCCGAGCGCAGATATCCCGGCTGGCAGTCGTGGCCGGCGCCGACCCACTGGTCAAGTTATGCCTGATGAAAGCCAGCTACCAGTATTGCCTGGCCACACAAGTGCGCTGGATGGTGATCGGGGCGCGCAGCCCGGCGCTGATCCGCAACTACCGTAGCCTGGGCTTCAAGGACGTCTTTGGCGCTGGCGAGTGGCGGCCCTTGGCCAGCGGCGGCGGTTTGCCGCATCAGATATTGGCATTCGACGTGGTCGGTGCCAAAGCCGCCTGGCAAGCCACCAAGAACCGCCTTTACGGCTTTATGGAAGAAACCTACCACGCCGACCTGCAATTGGTCGCCGCCAACGACAGTGCCATGCAACCGCTGCAAGCCGCCGCCGCCTGATACGGTTCACGCAGACCCAAGAAAAAACCCGCAAGGCGCAAGCCAAGCGGGTTTTTCTATTCGTGTCGAGCGCAACAACGCAACCCGACGCAGCCGGACGGCCAGTTTTGTATTCGTGTCGAGCGCAACAACGCAACTCGACGCAGCCTGAGGGTGCAGGGCAAGGCGCAAACGCGCAGACAGTACCTCCGGGTACGGCAAGCGTTGGCAACGCCGCCCTGCGCCCTCAGGCAAGGAGTGATTACATGCCCATGTCGCCCATGCCGCCCATCCCACCCATACCGCCACCCATGCCACCGCCGCCACCCATACCACCGGCACCGGACTCATCCTTCGGTGCTTCGGCAATCATGGCTTCGGTCGTCAGCATCAGCGATGCCACCGAGGCAGCGTTCTGCAGTGCAGTACGCGTCACCTTGGTTGGGTCCAGAATACCCATTTCGATCATGTCGCCATAGGTGTCGTTAGCAGCGTTGAAACCGTAGTTGCCCTTGCCGGCCAATACCGCGTTGACAACGACGGAGGCTTCGCCGCCTGCGTTGTAGACGATTTCGCGCAGTGGGGACTCGATCGCACGCAGTACCAGCTTGATGCCGGCGTCCTGGTCGGCGTTGTCGCCCTTGATGGTGCCAGCCGCTTGACGGGCGCGCAGCAACGCTACACCACCACCAGCCACAATGCCTTCTTCCACAGCAGCGCGGGTAGCGTGCAGGGCGTCTTCCACACGGGCTTTCTTCTCTTTCATTTCGACTTCGGTGGCAGCGCCAACCTTGATCAGGGCCACGCCACCGGCGAGTTTTGCAACCCGCTCCTGGAGTTTTTCCTTGTCGTAGTCGGAGGTTGCTTCTTCGATCTGCACGCGTACCTGCTTGACACGCGCTTCGATGTCGGCAGCGGCACCGGCACCGTCGATGATGATGGTGTTTTCTTTGCTCACTTCGACACGTTTGGCAGATCCCAGGTCAGCCAGCGTCACTTTTTCAAGCGTCAGGCCAACTTCTTCTGCGATCACCTTGCCGCCGGTCAACACAGCGATGTCTTCCAGCATGGCTTTGCGGCGGTCGCCGAAGCCAGGTGCCTTGACAGCCACAACCTTCAGGATCCCACGGATGGTGTTGACCACCAGGGTTGCCAGCGCTTCGCCTTCCACGTCTTCGGAGACAATCAGC
>JANOCN010000817.1:0-13006 GCA_031412185.1 Betaproteobacteria bacterium
GTATCGCCACCTCGCCTTTGGCTGGCTCTACCGCACCCCAGCACTGGGTCACGCGCTTGGGATGGCGCTTCCACATGCCGTGCACGTATTCGTTGGTGCACGGCGGTGTGGCCACCGTGGTCTCCAGGTCCAGCGCTACCAGGCACGCGTCCACGCCTGCTTCGGTAAATTCCGCGATCACCTGGTCTTCGGTCTTGGCAACCCAGTCGCGCTTCCAGTAGGTGGCCAAGGCTTCAGGGTACGGACCCTGGGCGTCGATCCAGGTCTGGGTGCCGGGGTAGCAGTGCAGGTCAATGATGCGCATAGGTTCTTCCTGTGAGGGTCGGCTGGTTCAGGCAGCTTGTGCTGCCTGTTCGGCAGCTAGCTTGGCAGTCACCAGTTCACCCAATGCTTTCTTGGAAACCTTGCCAAAGGTGGACACCGGAAAGTCCGTCAGCAGCTCCAGCCGCTCGGGCAGCTTGAACTTGGCGATCTCCTTGGTCAACAGGAAGGCCACCAGTTCTTTCAGGTCCAGCGAATGGCCGCGCCTGAGAATCACAAACGCGCACATCTTCTCGCCCATGTTGGCGTCAGGCATCGGCACACAGGCTACGTTTTGCGCCGCCGGGTGCATCAAAATCAGGTTCTCCACCTCTTCGGCGCTGATCTTTTCGCCACCGCGATTGACCAGGTCTTTCTTGCGACCCTCCACCACATAGTTGCCGGACGGGTGCATCCGCATCAGGTCGCCGGAGCGGTAGAAACCATCGCTGGTGAACTGTCGCGCGTTGTATTCGGGTACCCCGAAATAGCCGCGCAGGGTGTAGGGGCCGCGTACCGTCAACTCGCCCACCTGGCCCAGCGGCACTTCGCGGTCTTCTTCGTCCAGCAGCTTCACCTCGTCGTCGGGGCAGACCGGGCGACCGCAGGTCTCGAGCTTTATTTCTTCGGAATCGCCCGCACGCACAAACATCAGTGTGCCTTCGGACATACCGAAGTTCTCCTGCACAAACACGCCCGGGATCAGCGCACGTGTCCTGGCGCGCACCTCCGGCTGCATGCGCTGGCCGCCGCTCTGGATCAACTTCAGGCTGGACAGATCGTAGTCGCCGACACTTGGGTCGTTGATCAGGCGTATCAACAACGCTGGCACCACCTTCAGGTGTGTCACCCGGTGTTTCTGGATCAGGGCAAACATCTCGGCTGGACGGGTATTCGCGTGCAACACCACTTTGGCACCCTGGAACATGAAACCCTGGATACCGGGACAGGCCAGCGGCAGGTTATGCGCGATCGGCAGCACCAGCAGCAACACGGACTGGCTGGTGACCTCGCATACCGAGGCCGCCACCTTGGAGTTGTACGCGTAGTCGTTGTTGGTGCGGGGAATCAGCTTGGGGATTCCGGTGGTGCCGCCCGAGAGCTGGAAGATGCAGGGATCGGTCGGGTCGATCTGGATGTCAGCCAGCATTGAGGCAGGCAATGCTGCGGGTTTGTCGATCAGGGCCCGCAACGAATGTTCACCTGCTTTCGGCGTACCCAGCACCAGGCGTATTTTCAGGCTGGCGTTCTCGGCCTGGATACGGTCGATGATCGGCGAGAACGCGAAGTCGCCCGAGGACTCTGGATAGACACAGGCCGCAGCACCCGACAAGGCCACAAACTGGCTGATCTCGGCGTAGCGGTGCGTCACCAATGCCGCAATCGGAATACACCCGAGCTTTTGCAGCGCGAAATACAGCAGCACGAACTCATAGACGTTGGGCAGGGTTGGCACCACGCGGTCCAGCGGCTTGAGGCCTATCTCCAGAAGGTTGAGCGCCAGATTGGTGGTTGCCCGGTCGAGCTCGTCATAGGTGAACTGCCGCTCGCCATCGATCAGCAGGGTGCGGTTGGCGAACTTCTGGAACACAGCATCGAATTCCTGCGCCAGCGACTGGTCGCGCCAGTAGCCCTTCTCGCGGTAACGGGCCATAAACTCCGGCGGAAAAGGAACAAAGCCTTGCAACATGGTTGGGTGCTCTGGTTTCAGGTGGAGCTGGTGAAGCCGCCGTCGATCACCACGATCTCGCCAGTAACGAAGCGGTTGCTCTGCAGCAGATTCAGCATGGTCTCAGCCACATCGTCGGCCGTGACGCAGCGTTTAAGCGGAGTGAGTTTGGCGCGTTTGCCCATCAGGTCGTCGTATTTGTCGCCCAGCATGCGTTGCATCCAGTCGCCTTCCATCCAGCCGGGGGCGACGGCATTCACACGGATATCGGGTCCGAGGTTCCAGGCCAGCGTCTTGGTGAGGTTCACCACCGCCGCCTTGCTGGCGGCATATGGCGGGGGCTGCGGACCCGGGCGCAGGCCGACGATGCTGGCGCTGTTGACCACCGAGGGGTTGATACCCTTCTTCAGTAACGGGACTGCAGCGCGCGTTACCTGGAAGGTACCGCGCACATTGACGGCAAAGGTGCGGTCCCATTCGGCCATGTCCAGGCTTTCAAGGTCTTTCACGTTCCAGGTGGCGGTGGTACCGGCGTTGTTGATCAAAGCATCCAGATGCCCAAAAGCTGCCTCCACCGTGGCCAGCATCTTGCGCACCGCCGCATCGTCACTCACGTCGCACTGCACCAGCACTGTCTGTGCGCCCAGAGCTTGCGCCTCCAGGGCAGTGGACTGTGCTGCTTTGGCGCTGGACGCGTAGTTGATGGCCACGTCGTACCCGGCGCGCGCCAAGGCCAGCACGGCACTGCGCCCGATACCGGTGGCACCGCCCGTCACCAGGGCTTTTTTTCTGTCGGACATAAACCTGCTCTTCTTATTTCCACCGCAATCTGCGGTCAGCTGCCCACTTTAAGCTTGACGGGTGTTTTCAAAAAGATGGCAGATTCGTCGGACTGATGCAATTTGGAGAACACCTAAACCATCCTCCACGGGCGACGGCAATGCATGCGGGGCCGACCGAGGCGGGTCGAGGATCCGAGTCATGGGCGTTTCGCTGTCATCGTTGCACCAGATTGACCATGCCTGCGATGTCACCACTGAGGAATTTGCGCAGGTTGTGCTCGATCACCGGCAGCGCCTCGTGCACATAGGTGTCGTAGAAGCCGGCCAGGTGCGGCGTGACCATGACGTTCTCCATGGACCACAGCGCATGGTTCTCAGGCAGCGGCTCCTGGCTGAACACGTCCAGTGCGGCTCCTGCGATAACGCCCTGGCGCAACGCCTGCAGCATCGCCGCTTCGTCCACCACACCGCCACGCGCCAGGTTGACCAGGTAACTGCCAGGCTTCATCGCCGCGAACACCTTTTCATCCACGCTGGCGCGGGTAGCCTGCGAATACGGCGTGAGAAGCACCAGGTAGTCGGCTTCGCGGGCAGCCGACTCCAACTCGGCACGCGCATAGACGCGCTCAAACCCTGCAACCTCGCGCGCCGCCGCGCTGACACCCACAACGCGCATGCCAAAAGCCTTGCATTTGAGCGCCAACTCCATAGCGATCACACCCACGCCGTAGATCACTACCGTCTTGCCTTTGAGCAGCGTGGGTGGAACACTACGCTCCCATCTGCCAGCTTGCTGGTTACGCAGCGTACGCGGCAGGCCGCGCGCAAGCGCCAGCATGGCCATCATGGCGGCTTCCGATACCGGCGGGCCATGAATGCCATGCAGATTGGTGACAACGACCTCGCTGCCCAGCGCCGACCGGTCGGTGATTCCGTCAACACCCGAGCCGAGCGCCTGGATCCACTTCAGCTTGGCGGCTTTCTCCAGCACGTGTTCGGACATCATCGGGCCGAATGTGATCAGAAAGTCGGTGTCAGCAATGTAGGGGTCAACCTTGCTGTGGTGGTCGACCAGGTGCACGTCGATATCGGGAAATCGGGCACGGATGCCACTGGCGTACTGCTGCCGGACTTTTTCCGGCAGCGTCAGGAGAATCAGAAGCGTGGGCATCCCCGACAATAGAAAGTGCGACTGTTTTCAACGAGATGGCAAAATCATCCGGCTGATGCATTTGTGATACCCCCCCGCATGAAGCTCAACCAACTCCGCGATATGGTGACGATCGTCGAACACGGCAGCTTGCGTGCCGCCGCCCGGCATCTGGAGTTGGCCCAGTCCGCCCTCACCCGCAGCATCCGCACGCTGGAGCGGGAACTTGGCACGACGCTGTTCGAGCGCGAGGCGCGTGGCATGGTGCTGACGCCCATGGGCCAGCTGTTCTTCCAGCGCGCCAGCGCCGTAGTGAACGAGTTGCGCCGGGCGCGCGAAGAGCTCGAGCAAACCAGCGGCAGCATGGGCGGCACGGTCGTGGCGGCACTGTCCATCATGCCCCACGTAGGCATGTTGCCGCTGTCCCTGAACAAGTTCTGGCAGCGTTACCCAAAGGTGAAACTGCAACTGGTCGAGGGCCTGTTTCCGGATGTGGAGCGTGCGCTGCGCAATGGCACCATCGATTTTTATCTGGGCGCCGCGCCGCAGACCACACCGGCCCCGGGCCTGGCAATGCAGGTGCTGTTCGAAAAAAATACCCGTGCTGTGGTGTGCCGCAAGGGCCATCCGCTGGCAGGGGTGCGGTCGCTGAAGGCGCTGGTACACGCCAACTGGGCCATCACCGCGGTCGACTACAACGCCGAGGAAGATATCGCCCGGCTCTTCAAGAGCCACGGCCTGCCGGCACCGCCGGTGTTGCTGCATGCGCGCTCCGCCATGTCGATCATGGTGTCGCTGGCGCACAGCGACCTGCTGGCCATGTTGCCGGTGCAATGGGGCGAGTTCCCGATGACGCGCGACACGCTGCAGACCATCCGGGTGCGCGAGCTGCTGCCAGCGCCCGCCATCGTTTTGATCCGCCGACCCGACCTTCCGCTTACACCTGCGGCGGAATTCTTCTGCGACGTCATGCTGCGGCAGGGTCCGACACAGGTCCCGCCCACCGCTACCCGGCAAACGTCGTCTCGGGCAAGCCCCTGACCCCCGGAATACGGATGGCGAACAGCGCGCCAGACTGCGGGGCTGCGGCCAATGCGTCAGCGTTGAGCCGGACCGAAGCGCTGGTGACGTAAAGGGTGTCCAGGCTGGCCCCGCCAAAGCAGCAACTGGTGGGCCGTGGCACCGGCATGCGGATACGCAACAGTTCGCGCCCGTCCGGTGCATAGCGGGAGATACGCCACGCGTCCCAGACCGCGACCCACAGGCATCCGTCTTCGTCAACCGTCAGGCCGTCCGGCGTGCCGTCACTTGCGTCAAGCGTGATGAAGGCGCGCCGATTGGAGATCACGCCGGGACGCAGATCGAAGTCATAGACATAAATGGTGCGCCGGACCGAGTCGGTGAAATACATCCGTTTGTTGTCCGGACTCCAGCCCAGGCCGTTTGACACCGTGATGCCTGAATCCATCTTTTCCCAGGAACCATCGGCATCGACCCGAAACAGGTTGCCGCGATTTGCTGCAGTTCCCATGTCCAGCGTGCCGATCCACAACCTGCCCATGCGGTCGCATTTGCCGTCGTTGTAGCGGTTGCTGGCCCGCTCAGACTCCGGGTGGCAGAAATATGCAAGGCTTTTGGTAGCGACGTCCAGCGTCATCAGCCCAGCCGGCGTCGCCACCAACAGGCCGCCAGTCGCCTTGGGGATGGCAATGCTCACCATGGAGCCGAGCTTTACCTCCTGGTCGACACCCTTGATCGTGTCGTAGCAATGGACCGAAGGCGTCAGGATATCGACCCAATAGAGCGCACCATCGCGCGGTGACCAGGTCGGCCCTTCTCCCAGCAAGGCCCGCGTTTCGGCCACGCATTGCACCTCGAAACTGGCCTCGTCGGTCGGTTCGGCTTTCGGTTGGATCGACATGAACTGGCCACCTGCGTTATGCGAGATGGTGCGGGCCGAACCGATGAGCGAAGGAGAAAAGCCATGCAACAGCGTCACATCGAGCCGGTCCGCCGTCCCGCTGATGCACACAGCGCCAATCGGCCGGCCCTCGATGTCCAGAATGGGGGCGGCGGCTGACACCACCCCGGGTTGGTGCTCGAGATGCTCCAGCGCATAGCCCCGTGCACGGGACAAGTCGAGTTCACTTCTCAGCGCCGCGAGCGACGTCAGGGTCTTGTCGGTGAACGGCCGCAAGGAGAGACTGTCCAGCAGTTCCATCTGACGCGGAGAATCCATATAGGCAACGATGATCTTGCCAGCCGCCGTGGCGTGAATCGGCAGGCGCAGTCCGACCTCGGACCGGGTGCGCAATTCCCCAGCCGCATCTTGCGACGCAACCACGACCACGCTGTCACGGTCGAGCACCGCCAATTGCACCGACGCTCCTACCGCATGGTGCAGGCGCATCAGTTCATCCTGCGCAGCCAGGCGCAGATCGAATCCACTCCAGACTTCATGGGCCAGTTCCAGCAGGCGAAAGCCGAGTTGGTAGGTCCTGCCAGCAGCGTCGTATCGGAGCAGGCCCTCGCGCATCAAGGTGGCCAGGATGCGGTGCAAGGTGGCTTTTGGCAAATGTCCGGCGCGCAAGAGCTCCGTAAACGTGAGTGGAGCTGGCGCGGCAGAGACGACATTCAACAGGCTCATTGCCTTTTCCAGCACGCCCTGGCCCGCCAGCATTGGGGATTCGACCATTTGAGTGGGCGCGTGCAGGACGGCTTCAAGGGTTCTCGGCAGTACCGCTGGTGACTTCACTTAGTCCTCGCTTATTTGTTCCGATTAAAGGAACCGTTTTTTCAGCCCCGCGCCGCTGATGCCCTAATTTTCGAGCAGAAGTTAATTCTGGCCAATTCTGCCTCTTTCCAGACGCGGGTAAGTACCAATAGATGAAACTCGAATAGCAATTAATAATCCGTTCAACAAACTAGTTTCATTGGTTGGAACTTATTAGGAGACTCCCATGATCACACGTAGACAATTTTCCTCGTCCGCCGCAGCTGCGGCAACCCTGCTGGCGAGCGGCCGGCTCTCCGCCCAGACCAAGGCGCTCACTTTCGTCGGCTGGTCCCAGGACGAAGCGGCGAGCAAGCCGGTGTTGGGCAGCATACTGGATGGCTACCGCAAGGCCAATACCGATGTGAAGCTCGACGTGATCGGGTTTCCCTGGGGCCAGATGCAGCAGAACATTCTGCTGCGCATGCGCTCGGGACAGGCCCTGGACGTGGTTCAACTGGCAGAGCGTTGGTTACCCCAATTCGGCAGCACCGGCAAGATGCAAGACCTCCATGAGGTGTTTGGCAAGGCGCAGCTCGAAAAACTCATCAGCCCCGGCGTGCTAAAGCTGGGCGAATACCGCGGCAAGCAATTGGGCCTGCCCTGGACCGCCGGCTCCATCGGCATGGTGGCGCATTCCAAGGTGCTCAAGGACGCCGGTGTCGCAACACCGCCACAGACCGTGGATGCCTTTGTCGAAGCTTTGAAGTCCATCAAGAAGTCACAGCCTCAGAGCGTGCCTTACGCGCTGATGACCAAGAACAACAACTCGATGAGCCCGGACTTCCAGGTCTGGTTGTGGACTTTCGGAGGCCAACTGTTCGACGACAAGGGCAAGGTGCTGGTGAACAGCGCGGCAGGCGTGCGCGCCCTGTCGTTCATGTCGGACCTGGTGAAGGACGGTCTCGCCGCCAAGGATATCGACCGGCCCGACGCGCGCCGCATGTTTGGCCAGAACCAGACCGGGTTTTACATGGATGCGCCAGTGGCGCGTGGGATTGCGCGTAACAACTCCGGCAAGGGCACGGAGTTCGATCCGTTCGTGGTCGCCATGGCAACGCCCGTGGTCCGCGCAGGTGACACGCCGCAGTCTTTTGCCTGGGGCCATCTATTGACCGTATTCCCGGATGGAAAAGGCGGCCTGAATGCCCAGGCACCGCAGACCCGCCTGCTCAACCACCTGGCCCTGACCGACGCCACCCAGTTGCTGTATTTCAAGGACCAGGGTTTGTTTCCGGTGACGAACAGCGCGTTGGCTCAACTCGCAAACGACCCGTATGTGTCCGCCTGGACGCGTTCATCTCGCTCGGCCGAGCGCGACGAGATTTCCATGTGGTCCAACTCGGCCGACCTGACCGGTATTGTGGGCGAAGAAGTGCAAGGCGCACTGCTCGGCCAAAAGACTGCCCAGGCCGCCATTGAGAGCATGGGCAAACGCCTCGAAGCGAAAATGGCCGAGCTGCCAAAGTCCTGAATCGAACCCGGCGATCTAGCAGCGCAAGGCAAAGATGAGCACCGGCGGACCGCGAAACGGAGGCTTGAAGGCACACGAAAGACGCACCGGATTGCTGCTTCTTGCGCCAGCCCTGCTCGCGTTCGCGGCGGTCATCCTGATCCCGTTCCTGCAGTCGCTGCGGCTGTCGTTGTACAAATACACGATAGACATGGAACAGCCAGCCTTCGTGGGGCTGGCCAACTTCAGCAAATTGCTGGCCGACCCGGGCACCGCGACAGTCTGGCTCAACACGCTGGTTTTTGTCGTCAGCACGACGGCTCTGACTTTTGGTCTCGGACTGGCCTGGGCGCTCATGATGAACCAGCCCTTCAAGGGCCGGGTCCTGGTACGCGCGGCGTCTCTGTTGCCTTGGGTGTTGCCTTCGACCGTCACCGCGTTCCTGGCCGCGTGGATCTTCAACGGACAGTACGGTGTGCTCAATGCCATGTTGCTGCAGATCGGGTTGATCCAGCAGCCGATCACCTGGCTGGCCGAAGAAAGGGGCGCGATGGCGGCAGTGATATTGACCAAGGCCTGGTTGTCGGTACCCTTGTTCATGGCGTTTTTTTTGGCCGGGCTGCAGGGGGTTTCCCAGGACCAGATGGACGCGGCGCGCGTGGACGGCTGCGAAAACCTGGGCGTTTTGCGGTACGTGGTATTGCCCCACCTGGCGCCGACCATGATCATCGTGACGATCCTGGGGGCCATGGGCAATCTGCAGGCATTCGACGTGATTTACGCGCTGACCCAGGGCGGACCGATCAAGGCCACCACCATGCTGTCGGTGGAGGTCTACAAGCAGGCGTTTCAGAACTGGGACATGGGAACCGCCTGCGCGGTGGGCGTGTTGTGGTTCGTCACGATAGCCATCCCCAGCATCTTTTACCTGCGCATTTTGTTCAGGCGTGAGAACTAGAGCCCCACCATGCTCAAACTTCTGAGCTGGCGCGCGCACGCCACGTTTTGGGCGGTGTTCCTGCTGATCGCGTCTTTCCTGTTTCTGCCACTGGCCTGGATGGCGCTCACCTCCATCAAACCGGAGAGCGAGATTTTTGTCCGTTTCCCGACGCTGTGGCCAAACGCTGCCACCGTGGTCAACTACACCAACCTGTTCAGCCGTGGAGAGATGGCCGGGCAACTCAAGAACAGTCTGATAACCGCCGGTGGTGGCGCGCTGCTGACCGTGTTCCTCGCAACCTATGCGGCCTACAGCTTTGCCAAATTTCGTTACCGTGGCCGCAAACCATTGATGTTCCTGATGCTCTCGGCCCAGATGTTTCCGTTTGCCATGATGCTGATCAGCCTGTACCCGTTGCTGCAATGGGCGGGGCTGCTCAACACCCGGCTGGGGCTGGTCATTGCCTACGTCATTCTGGCCTTGCCCAGTGGTACCTACATGCTCTACAGCTACTTCGTCAACATTCCAACCGAGATCATCGAGGCGGCGCGCGCAGATGGAGCAGGCGAGCTGTATATCCTGCACTGGATTGTCCTGCCGCTGGCGATGCCGGCGCTGGTCACGGTGGGACTGTATTCATTCATGTGGGCCTGGAACGACCTGCTTTTTTCGCTGACCTTGATCACCACGCCCGAGCTGCGCACCATCGGTCCGGGCCTGCTGCTCAACTACATTGGCGAAAGCAAAAGCGACTGGGGTGGCGCTATGGCGGCGTCCATCGTCGGCTCACTGCCAGTAGTTATCGGATTCGCATTCCTGCAGCGATTTTTCATCCAGGGTCTGACCGCGGGAGCCGTCAAATCATGAGGCTCAAAGACAAGGTCTGCATCGTGACCGGCGCCGGACGCGGTATTGGCCTGGCCATCGCCATCCGTTTCGCGGAACACGGTGCCAGCGTGATCGCGCTGGAGCGCGACGCTGATGCCGTGGCAGCGCTTCAGAAGCTCTTGCCTGGGCACCAGGTCGCCACGGTAGACGTTAGCGACAAAACGGCGATTCTGGAACTGGTCAAGCAGGCCCTGGCGCGTTTTGGCCGGATCGATGTGCTGGTCAACAACGCGGTCGCTTACACCGAGCGACCGGCACACGCCTGCACCGACGACGAATGGGAAGACACGATCAACTCGGCACTGTCCTCGGTTTTTCGTGCCTGCCGGGCCGTGCTGCCGCACATGATGGCGGCGCGCAGTGGCAACATCGTCAACCTGTGTTCGATCAACCAGATCGTGGCCAACCCTCACCTGGCAGCCTACACTGCCGCGAAGGGCGGTATCCACGCGTTGACCAAACAACTCGCGGTCGAATACGGACCCTACGGCATCCGCTGCAATGCGATCTCTCCGGGCTTGATCCTGACCGACAGGACACTGGCCGGCCGTTCGTCCGCCGACCTGCGGCTAGACGCGGAAGCCTATCCGATCGGCCGCGTCGGCAGACCGGACGACGTGGCCTACGCCGCCGTGTACCTCGCGTCGGATGAATCAGGTTTTGTGACCGGCATCGATCTGCCCGTGGAGGGCGGCATGACATCGCTTGCGGCCTCGGCCGTCGTGTCGCCGAAAGTCCGCGCCTGGTGGGGGCGCAAACCGATCGCGCTACCAGATGCAACCGAAATAACCGCTTTACCCGATTCATCCCATGCTCCCGATTGACCGCCCCGTGCACCCAACATCAGGTAATAGACATGGCGCGGCTTGAACTCAGGCAGGTCAGCAAGACCTTCACCGAAGCCACGGTGATCCACGGGCTGGACCTCCGCGTGGAGGATGGCGAGTTCTGCGTTTTCGTCGGGCCGTCAGGCTGCGGAAAGTCGACCTTGCTGCGCATGATCGCCGGGCTGGAGGAGTGTTCCACCGGCCGGGTCCTGTTCGATGGGGAAGACGTGACGGACCAGCAGCCCGCCAAACGTGGCATCGCCATGGTGTTTCAGTCGTACGCGCTCTATCCGCACATGACAGTGGCGAAGAACATGGGTTTCGGGCTGAAGATTGCCAAGGCCTCGCCAGGCGAGATTACGGCCAAGGTGGCCAAGGCCGCCAAGACATTGCAGATCGAACACTTGCTGCAGCGCCGGCCCAAAGACCTCTCGGGTGGTCAGCGTCAGCGGGTCGCGATAGGCCGCGCAATCGTGCGCGAACCGCGCCTGTTCCTGTTTGACGAACCGCTGTCGAACCTGGATGCCGCGTTGCGCGTTGAAATGCGCGTCGAGCTGGCCAAGATCAAATCACAACTCAACACCACGGTTGTCTACGTTACCCACGACCAGATCGAAGCCATGACATTGGCCGACAAGATCGTGGTGCTGCGCGATGGCCGTATCGAGCAGGTGGGCAAACCGCTGGAGCTGTATGCGCGCCCCGCCAACCAGTTTGTCGCTGGCTTTATCGGTTCCCCCAAAATGAATTTTCTGCCTGCCACCGTGCACGAGGCATCCGCGCAGGGTCTAGCATTCACTCTTGAAGACAGCTCGCGAATATCCGGGGACTGCTCCGAACCCCTTGCTCCTGGAACGACATTGACTTTCGGCGTCCGCCCCGAACACCTGCAGGTTGTGCCTGCTGCACAGGGCATGCTGCAGGCCGAGGTGGCAGTGGCTGAACGGCTTGGCGGCGAGACCTACTTTCATGTGCGCATTGCCGGCAAAAGCGCCATTGCACGCGTGACCGGCGACTCGGCGGTTGGCGTGGGTGAAACCGTTGGCCTCAGCTTCGACCCGGCGCAAGCGCATTTCTTCCTGCCTGAAGGGCGGCGCGTTCGTTAGGCGCGCGAGAATTTCTCTCTTTCTCTTAATCTTTCAACTCCGATGTCCAGCTTCCCAAAAATCCGCAGCGTCGAATCGTTCATCATCTCGATCCCTCGCGACACGCCCTACTTAGGCCCCCTCGGCCCCGGTGAATTCATCAACAGCCGTGGCTACCTGATCCGCAAGGGCAACCGGTCGATCTATCCCGACAGCGACATGTCGGTATTGGTCAAAGTCACGGCCGACGACGGTACGGTCGGGTGGGGAGAAACCTACGGCATCGTGGCGCCGAATGCGGTCACCAGCATCATCGACGACGTGCTCGGGCCGGTAGTCATCGGGCGCGATCCGCGGGACGTGATGGTGATCCAGGAAGATCTGTACGACATGATGCGCGTGCGCGGATTCTTCGGTGGTTATTACATGGACTCCATCGCCGGTGTGGACATCGCCATCTGGGACCTGTTCGGCAAACTGCTGGGCCAACCGGTGGTCAAACTGCTCGGCGGCCAGCGGATGGAATCTATACCGGCCTACGTGTCCGGCCTGCCCGCCGCCACACTCGACGCGCGTCTGGCACTTGCACACACCTTTCGCGCCAGGGGCTTCGACGCTTTCAAGTACGCCGCCGCGGTGTCGTTCGAAGGCATAGTCAACGAAATGCGGGTGTTGCGCGAAGGGCTCGGCCCAGACGTAAAACTGATGGTCGACCTGCACTGGAAGTTTACCGCGCAGGAGGCGATACAGCTGATCGAGCAATTGGCGCCGTACCGCCCCTACTTTGTCGAAGCACCCTGCCAGCCCGAGGATATCGAGGGCCAGGCCCACGTGGGTGCCAGTGTCAAGGTGCCGCTGGCGCTGGGCGAGGAGTGGCGCACGGTGTACGAAGTGCGGCCGCGTATGGAGCGCCGCGCGATGTCCATCCTCCAGCCAGAAATGGGGCACACCGGTATCAGCCAGTTCATGCAGATCGCGCGCATGGCCAATGCATTCCACATCAAGGTCATTCCGCACGCCAGCATCGGCATCGGCATCTTCCAGGCCGCCAGCCTGCACGCCACCGCGGCGCTGCCGAACAGTCCCATGCACGAATACCAGCATTCGATCTTCGACCGCAACCTGCGGTACGTGAAGAC
>JANOCN010000818.1:0-2275 GCA_031412185.1 Betaproteobacteria bacterium
CACGGCCGTGGCGCCTTCCAGCCGTGCCGCCTGGGCGGCTATGGTGTGCGCTGGGACAAGGACGAAGCGATCTTGTGGTGTGAGGGTACGGTGCATCAGGTGCAGGTGATGGGTGAGCACCTGAGTCTCACCCGACGCATCGAAGTGGCCGTGGGGAGTTCGCAGGTCCACTTCACCGACACCGTCCAAAATCACGGCTTCTCAAGCACCCCGCATATGTTGCTGTACCACATCAACCTGGGGTGGCCATTGCTGGACGCAGGAGCGCGCTTTTCTGCCCCCATCACCGGGACGCTGGCGGCCAACATGCCGCAGGATGTGCA
This sequence comes from Betaproteobacteria bacterium, assembly GCA_031412185.1. Classification (GTDB taxonomy): domain Bacteria; phylum Pseudomonadota; class Gammaproteobacteria; order Burkholderiales; family Burkholderiaceae_C; genus CAISIP01. The sequence goes on from JANOCN010000818.1 coordinate 324, forward strand.
GCAGGTCGGCTACCGCGTCCAGTCCGCGCCCCAACCCCGATTTGTGCAGCAGGTTTTCGACCACGCGTTCAAAGCCGACGCGCAGGGTCGTGTGCCCACCGCGCTGGTGAATGACGCGCTGGCACTCGGCTTCGCGTATGAGTTTGATGCCAGTGCTTTTCGTTGTCTGCAGCAATGGCAGGCCTTTGGAGAAGGGCTGTATGGTTTTGCCATCGAGCCCGCCACGGCACATTGGGGATCGCGCGAAGACGCCCAGAGCCGGGGCGAGGTGATCCAACTGGAGCATGACGAAACCCGAACCTACCGAAGCACCTTGTCGGTGCTGGATGGTGCGCTGGCAATTGCGGCGCACGAACAACGCGTCGCGGCCATCACACCGCTGATCGAAGACGGTTTCCCGCCCCGCAGCCAGCAACCGACCGGAGGGCCTCTGGTGACACAGTTGCCAGCCGGCCGTTCGGCATCGCTTAATCAACTTCGCTAATTCATGAGCAGCAAACCCACCAACATCTTGTTCATCCTGTCCGATGAACATACCCGGGACGTCACCGGTTGTTACGGCCACCCCTTCATCAAAACGCCCAACCTCGACCGGCTGGCGGCGCGCGGCACGCGTTTTGATGCGGCCTACACCAATTGCCCCATTTGCGTGCCTGCGCGCGCCAGCCTGCATACTGGCACCTATGTGGCCGAGAACCATTGCTGGGACAACGCACACCCTTACCATGGCAACTTGCGTAGCTGGGCTCACCGTCTGCGTGACGCGGGGCATCACACCCTGTCGATTGGCAAACTTCACTTTCGCAGCGACCAGGACGACAACGGCTTCATGCAGGAAATTATCCCCATGCATGTGGTGGGAGGCCAGGGCGACTTGCTGGGCATGGTGCGCTCGCCCGAGCCTGCCGCGCGCGGCGGTACCGCCGACCTGGCGGGGACGGCAGGGCCTGGGGAATCCAGCTACGCCAACTACGACCGCAACATTCGCGATGCCGCGATTCACTGGCTGACGCATGTGGCCGGCACCCTGGACCAGCCATGGTGCCTGTTTGTATCGTTCGTCAAACCGCACTTTCCGTTGATTGCACCGCAAGAGTTCTACGACATGTACCCGCTGGAGTCGATCCCGATGCCGCGCCTGTACGGTCCCGAGCACGAACCCACGCACCCGTCAGTGGCAGCGGTCAGGCGGTGCATGAACTACGACGACAGCTTCACCCCGCAGAAGGTCAAGGTTGCACTGGCTGCGTACTACGGCATGGTGAGTTTTCTGGATGACAACATCGGCCGGGTGCTGGGTGCGCTGGATGGCAAAGGTCTGACTGGCGATACCCGCGTGATCTACAGCTCGGACCACGGCGACAACCTGGGCAATCGGCACATGTGGGGCAAGTCGATCCATTACGAAGAGGCAGCGGCAGTTCCGATGATTATTGCCGGGCCTGGTATCCCGCAGGGCAAGAGCTCATCCACCCCGGTGACGTTGGTAGATGTTTATCCGACCATCGTGCAGAGTGTGGGCTTGTCTTTGGACCCGATTGAGTTGGCACTTCCCGGGAAGTCCCTGGTCGAACTGGCACAGAAGGACGACCCGGAACGCGTGGCCTTTGGCGAATACCACGCAGCCGGTTCGATTACCGCCATGTATCTGGTGCGAAAAGGCCGCTGGAAGTACATCCACCATGTGGGTTATGCGCCGGAGTTGTTCGACTTGCACGAGGACCCGGGTGAAACCCGCGACCTCGCCCAGGAAACGAAGTGCGCCCAGACCGTACGCATGATGGAAGCCGAGTTGCGGAGAATCGTCGACCCCGAGGCCGTCAACGCGAACGCATTCGCTGACCAGCGCGCCAAGATCGAACAGTTTGGCGGCGTGGATGCTCTGGTCAAGCGCGGCGACTTCGGCTACTCCCCCGCCCCAGGCCAAAAGCCGGCGTTTGCGACGACGCTTG
>JANOCN010000819.1:0-5573 GCA_031412185.1 Betaproteobacteria bacterium
CGCGCAGAGCATGGACGTGTTGTCGTCCCAGGCCAACATCGCTGGCTACAAGGCAGTCATGGTGGCGGCTGACAAGTACCAGCGCTTCTTCCCGATGCTGATGACGGCTGCGGGTACCGTCAAGGCCGCCCGTGTGGTCATCCTGGGTGTCGGCGTGGCGGGCCTGCAGGCGATCGCCACCGCCAAGCGGCTTGGCGCAGTGATCGAGGCGTCCGACGTGCGCCCGAGTGTCAAGGAGCAGGTCGAGTCGCTGGGTGCCAAATTTATCGACGTGTCCTACGACACACCCGAGGAAAAAGAAGCTGCTGTGGGGGTCGGCGGTTATGCCAAACCGATGCCGCAAAGCTGGCTCGACCGGCAAAAGATCGAGGTGGCGAAACGGGTCGCCGCCGCCGATGTGGTGATCTCCACGGCCCTGATCCCGGGGCGCGCCGCACCCACGCTGATTACCGAGGAGATGGTCCGTGCCATGAAACCCGGCTCGGTGATCGTGGACATCGCGGCCGGCAAAGGGCCGGGCGGCGTGGGTGGCAATTGCCCGCTGAGCGAAGCCGACCGTACGGTGCTGCGCCATGGCGTCACGATTGTGGGCGAAACCAACCTACCTGCGTTGGTGGCGGCAGACTCGTCGGCCCTGTATGCGCGCAACGTGCTCGATTTCCTGAAACTCGTGCTCACCAAGGAAGGCGGGCTGAACGTGGACATGAATGACGACATTGTTGTCGCCTGTCTGATGACACAAGGCGGCGAAGTCAAGCGTAAATAGCCGCCGCGCCCACTTCATCCAGCGACAAGCAACACCGCCCCCGCCGCGAACCGTTACGGAGATCACCATGGACATCGTTTCCCCCACCGTCACCAATCTGATTATTTTTGTGCTGGCGATCTATGTGGGTTACCACGTGGTCTGGACCGTCACGCCGGCTTTGCACACCCCTTTGATGGCGGTCACAAACGCTATTTCGGCCATTGTCATTGTGGGTGCCATGCTGGCTGCGGCACTTACGGAGACCACGCTCGGCCGCACCATGGGTGTGCTGGCGGTCGCGCTGGCGGCAGTGAACGTGTTTGGCGGTTTTCTGGTCACACGACGAATGCTGGAGATGTTCAAGAAGAAGGAACGCAAAGCCGTCGTACCCACGGGAGGTGACACCAAATGAGCATGGACCTGGTCACCATTCTTTACCTGGTCGCGTCGGTCTGTTTTATCCAGGCCCTCAAAGGCCTGTCGCATCCGACCACCTCTATCCGCGGTAACTTGTTCGGTATGCTCGGCATGACCATTGCCGCAGTCACCACGGCAGCGCTGATTGTCAAGCTGGCCGGCAGTCCGGCGGGTTTGAGCTGGGTCTTGCTGGGCCTGGTAGTCGGCGGCGGTGCCGGTGCCCTGATGGCGCAACGGGTAGAGATGACCAAGATGCCCGAGCTGGTGGCGTTTTTCCACAGCATGATCGGCCTGGCAGCTGTTTTTATTGCGGTAGCCGCCGTTGCCGAACCCTGGGCCTTTCGTATCGTCGATAAGGGCAGCGCCATCCCGGGCGGCAACCGGGTCGAGTTGGCCTTGGGCGCGTTTATCGGTGCCATCACCTTCACGGGGTCAGTCATCGCATTTGGCAAACTCAGCGGCAAATACAAATTCCGCCTGTTTCAGGGTGCACCGGTGCAGTTTGCCGGGCAACACATACTGAACCTGGTGCTCGGGCTGGCGGCGGTCTTCTTCATTTTCGGTTTCTGGCATTCGCAAAGCTGGACCGACATCGTTTTGGTGATTGCACTGGGGTTCCTGCTCGGCGTGCTGCTGATTATTCCAATTGGTGGTGCTGACATGCCGGTAGTGGTGTCGATGCTCAACAGTTATTCGGGTTGGGCGGCTGCAGGTATTGGTTTCAGCCTGAACAACGCGATGCTGATCATTGCGGGGTCCCTGGTGGGAAGCTCGGGGGCAATCCTTAGCTACATCATGTGCAAAGCCATGAACCGCTCCTTCTTCAACGTAATTCTGGGTGGGTTCGGCGGCGAAGCCACCACGGCTACCGGTACGGCGGTGCAGCGACCGGTCAAGACCGGCAGTGCCGATGACGCAGCATTTGTGCTGAGCAACGCCGAGACGGTAGTGATTGTTCCGGGTTATGGCCTGGCGGTCGCGCGTGCGCAACATGCCGTCAAGGAGCTGGCGGCGAAGCTGACCGAAAAAGGCATCACCGTCAAATACGCCATCCACCCGGTTGCGGGGCGGATGCCGGGGCATATGAACGTGCTGCTGGCAGAAGCCGAGGTGCCGTACGACCAGGTGTTCGAGATGGAAGACATCAACGGCGAGTTTGGCCAGGCTGATGTAGCCATCATTCTGGGGGCCAACGATGTGGTCAACCCGGCCGCACACGTGAAGGGCACAGCCATCTACGGCATGCCAATTCTGGAGGCCTACAAGGCCAAGACCGTGATCGTGAACAAGCGCTCCATGGCGGCGGGATACGCGGGTCTGGACAACGAGCTGTTTTATATGGACAAGACCATGATGGTGTTTGGTGACGCCAAGAAGGTGGTCGAAGACATGGGTAAAGCTATTGAATAGGCAGGGTTTGTTGGTCAGTCTGGGGGAAAATAGTTGTCAAAATGCCGAAGCCGAACAACACCCCGTTTGACTGCATATTGGAGACAAGACAATGACAGACCGCATCTGGCTCAAGAGTTATCCCCCGGGAGTCGCCGCCGATATCGACGTGGCGCAATACACCTCACTGGTGGCCCTGATGGAGGAGAGTTTCAAGAAGTATGCAGGCAGTGTGGCCTACAACTTCATGGGCAAAGACGTCACCTATGCCCAGACTGACAATCTGAGCCAGGCTTTTGCCGCTTACCTGCAGGGGCTTGGGCTGGCACGCGGCGACCGGGTGGCTGTGATGATGCCGAATGTGCCGCAATACCCGGTGGCGGTCGCCGCGATTCTGCGGGCCGGACTGGTGCTGGTAAACATCAATCCCCTGTACACGCCACGTGAACTTGAGCACCAGCTCAAGGATTCCGGCTCCAAAGCCATCGTGATACTGGAGAACTTCGGCACCACCCTGGAAAAATGTATCGCTGCTACCCAGGTCAAACATGTGGTGTTGTGTGCCATGGGCGACCAGCTCGGCCTGATCAAGGGTGCGTTGGTCAACTACGTGGTGCGCCACTCCAAGAAGCTGGTACCGGCCTTCAGTCTGCCGGGGGCAGTGCGCTTCAACGACGCCGTGGCACGCGGCACCTCGGCCACTCTCAAAAAGCCTGAAATCAAGGCCGACGACGTCGCCGTGCTGCAGTACACCGGCGGTACCACCGGCGTATCCAAAGGTGCCGTGCTGCTGCACCGCAACCTGATCGCCAACGTGCTGCAAAACGAGGCCTGGGGTAACCCGCTGTTCAGCAAGATTCCCGCCAGCGAGCAACGTACCTTTGTCTGCGCCTTGCCGCTGTACCATATATTCGCCTTCACCTACTGCATGATGCTGGGGATGCGAATGGGCGGCAAGCTGATCCTGATCCCCAACCCGCGCGACATGCCCGGCATGCTCAAGGAGCTGTCCAAACACCGCATCCACATCTTTCCGGCGGTGAACACGTTATTCAACGGCATGGCCAATCACCCCGACTTCAACACCGTCGACTGGAGCCACCTCAAGGGCTCGACCGGTGGCGGTACTGCGGTGCAAAGCGCGGTGGCCAAGATATGGCTGGAGAAAACCGGTTGCCCGATCCTGGAGGGTTATGGCCTGAGCGAAACCTCACCTACTGCCAGCGGCAACCCGGCCACCGCCACCGAATTCAGTGGCTCCATTGGTGTGCCCATGCCCAACACCTGGATGAAGCTGCTCGACGACGACGGCAACGAGGTCGGCCCCGGTGAATCGGGCGAGATCGCGATCAAAGGGCCGCAGGTAATGGCCGGATACTGGCAGCGGCCGGATGAAACCGCCAAGGTCATGACGGCTGACGGCTACTTCAAATCGGGCGACATCGGTGTCATGGACGAACGCGGCTTCTTCAAGATTGTCGACCGCAAAAAAGACATGGTGTTGGTCAGTGGCTTCAACGTTTACCCGACCGAGCTTGAAGACGTGGTGACCCAGCTTGACGGCGTCATGGAATGTGCCTGTGTCGGTGTGCCCGACGCCAAGACCGGGGAAGCCGTCAAGCTGGTCATCGTCAAGAAGAACCCAAGCCTCACAGAAGCCCAGGTGCGCGCCTACTGCAAAGAAAACCTGACCGGCTACAAACAGCCCAAGGTGATCGAGTTTCGCGCCGAGCTGCCCAAGACACCGGTGGGCAAAATCCTGCGCCGCGAACTGCGCGACAAATAGGCTGGCGACACGCGGGTTGAGTGCCGCCCGGCGGCCCGCGCGATGGCCCGCGTTATTTGAGCCAGCCGCGGCGGCGGAAGTACCACATCGGCACGATGGCGCTGGCCGCCATGATCAGCAGCGCATAGGGGTAACCCAGCGACCAGTCCAGCTCCGGCATGTGCCGGAAGTTCATGCCGTACAGGCTGGCGATCAGGGTGGGTGGCAGCAGGGCGACGCTGGCAACCGAGAAAATCTTGATGATCTTGTTCTGGTTGATGTTGATGAAACCCACGGTGGCGTCCATCAAAAAGTTGATCTTGTCAAACAGGAACGCCGTGTGTGAATCGAGCGAGTCGATGTCGCGCAGAATCTGCCGCGCGTCTTCGAACTGCTCGGCATTGAGCATTTTGCTGCGCATCATGAAACTCACCGCACGCCGCGTATCCATCACGTTGCGCCGGATCCGCCCATTCATGTCTTCATGGCGGGCAATGGCACCCAGCACTTCCCCGGCCAGCACGTCGGTGATGTCGCCCGACAGCACCTTGGCGCTGACCTTTTCGAGTTCGACATAGATGCCCTCCAGCGTATCGGCTGAATATTCGGCATCGGCGTCGAACAGCTTGAGCAGTACCTCCTTGGCATCTTCAATCAGACCTGGCGCGCGACGCGCCCGCATACGCAGCAGGCGAAACACCGGAACGTCTTCGTCGTGGATCGAGAACAGCACCCCTTTGCTGCGCAACTCGTCATTGACCAGGTTCAGAATAAACGCCACCCGCACGGTTCGCGGCTCGTCCGTATCGGCAATCAGAAAGTCGCTTCGGATATGCAGGTCGCCGTTGTCCTCAGAATAAAAGCGCGCGGACTCCTCGATGTCCTCGTCCATCGCGTCTTCCGGGATCGACAGGCCGAAGTACTGTTTGACCCAGCGCTTCTCGTCGGGCGTGGGAGACTCCAGATCTACCCAGATCGGCTGAAATTGCGACAGCTCCTCCAGCGACTCAATTTCTTCCTGAAAGAGCCGACCGTTGGCGAGTGTGAAGACATTGAGCATGGGCGGCTAAATTATCTCCCAACACTGCCGCTGAAAACACGCGCTGCGCTAGCAACCCGACCAGTTGCAGTTGCAGTTGCACGCACATGCTTGACCAAGCCGAGGACGCCGGGGCGGGTGGCTGCGCTCATGTCACCCGTGGCGGCCTGTCGCCGCCAACTCCTTCTCTACTTCGCTCCGCCACCCGCCCCAAC
>JANOCN010000820.1:0-7981 GCA_031412185.1 Betaproteobacteria bacterium
GCACGCCTACCTGACCCAGTTTCTGGACCGCGTGAACGACCTGGGCCTGCACATTAGCCGGGACTACCTGATTCCGTCTGCAGCCTGATGCACATCCCAGTCCGGGTGCAGGTTACCATCCAGCCTGCACCATGACTTTTCGCCACGTCCGACCCCTGCAAGAGCCTGGCAACAGCGCCCTGGCCGCGATGATGGAGCAGGAGCAGCTACGCCAGCATGCGCTGGCGTTTCCCGCTGCAACCACCGGCAGTGTCGTGCTTGGCGTGATTCTGACGGTCGTGCAGATGCGGGTCATGGATCCCGCTCCGCTGCTGCTCTGGCTGTCCTGTCTGTTAACGGTCTCTCTGGTGCGGGCGCTGGTTGGGCTGGCGCACAGGCGCGTTCGCGTTCGGGGTGGCGACTCAAGCAACTGGTTACTGCGCTATCGACTGGTGTTTCTGCTGCACGGCATGGTTTGGGCGCTCGGCGGGATATTGCTGTTCCCAGATAACGATCTGGCACACCAGACCTTTCTCGTGTTTGCGGTGGCTGGCATCTGCGTGAGTTCGCTCACCACCAACTCCTTCGACCTGAAGGCGGCGTTGATGTTTACCTGCCCCGCAGCAGCCGTATCCGTAACCCGTCTTTTTATGGGCGCGGCGGAGATCAACTTCGCCATGGGCATCGTGGTGGTTTTGCTGCTCGCCTTCATGGTTGCTGTCGCGCTGCGCGCCAACCGGGTGGTACGGGAGAATGTGGCGCTGCGGCGCGACGACGCGATCCAGGTGGAGGCGCTGCAGCGCAGCCACCAGCAACTGCACCGGGCCGAGCAATTGGCCCACCTGGGTAGTTTTGACTGGGACCCGGTGTCGGGCGACTTGTTGTGGTCGGACGAACACTACCGGCTGTGGGGGCTGTTGCCCGGTGCGGTGGTGCCCTCCCACGATGTGTTCCGGCAGGGCGTGCATCCGGAGGACCGCCAGCGTGAGGAGGCGCTGCTGCACGCTGCCATGCGCGGGGAGTCTGCTTACGACTGCACTTACCGCGTCTGTTGGCCGGGTGGTGAAGTGCACACCATCCATGGGCGCAGCGAAGTCCTGTTCGACGCGTCGGGGCGGGCCACGCGGGTGGTCGGCACGGTGCAGGACATCACCGCGATTCAGCGCGCCCAAGAGGCCCTCGGTACGTCGGAGTTTGTGGTGAACTCGCTCAACGACCTGGTCAGCATGGTGGACCGGGACTGCATCTACCGCATGGTCAACGATGCCTGGTGCCGCAACACCGGTTTGACGCGCCAGCAAGTGCTCGGACGTGCCGCCGCCGAGGTTCTGCCGGATCTGATCACGCCCGAACGCCTGGATGCCCTGCGCGAGTGTGTGGAGCACGGCCAGACCCGCGTCGTGCGGGCGCTGGTGAACATCAATGCGGCGGGTGAGCGCTACATGGAAACCACGCTGACACCCTACCTGACGCCCCGTGAAGGCATCCGTGGGGCGGTGGTAGTCACGCGCGACATCACCCAGGAAGAGCGCGCGTTGCGCGTGCTGCGTGCCAGCGACGAGCAGCAAAGTGCGTTGATGGACGCGTTTCCCGGGTATGTCGCTGTGATCCTTCCGGGTTACATATATGGCTATGTCAACCAGCGCCTTGCCGCAGTGCTCGGTCGGCCGGTGCAGGAGATAGTCGGAAGCCACATGCGTGACGTGCTCGGCGAGGCGCGCTTCCAGCAGGTGCTGCTGGAGCTGGCCCAGACGCAGAGGGGTGAGCGATCGGTGGCAGAGCGCACCTTCGAGGCGGTGCCCGGGCGGCCACGGGTAGACCTGGACATCACCCATGTACTTGGCGGAAACGGCGGCAACGGCAGCAATGCCGGCTCCGCGTTCTACACCTTTGGGGTAGACATTACCGACCGCAAACGCGCCGAAGAGTCGCTGCTGCTCGCCAAGGAAGAGGCCGAGCGGGCCAGCCGGGCCAAGAGTGCGTTCCTGGCCAGCGTCAGCCACGAGCTGCGGACCCCTCTGAATGCCATTCTGGGCTTTTCGCAGCTGTTGCGTGCAGACGCGCAGATGTCGCAGGCGTCCAGCGATCATGCGGGTGAGATTGAGCGCGCTGGTCAGCACCTGCTGACGCTGGTGGAAGACCTGATCGACCTGGGCCGGGTCGAGGCGGGTCATCTGGAGTTGCAGCTCAAGCGCATTGCGCTGGAGGCCGTGATCAACGACAGTCTGTCGCTCGTGGCCCCGCTGGCGGCCAAGCAAGGCATCCGCATCGTGTACGCGGGCGGAGATGCGCGCAATGCGATGGTGCTGGCCGATGCCGTGCGACTGCGCCAGGTGGTAATCAACCTGCTCTCGAACGCAATCAAGTACAACCGCGCCGACGGTAGTGTGCGTGTCAGCTGCCAGCGCCGCACTGGCATTGCCGAGGGCGAGGGAAAATTCGAACCCGCGGTGCGGATCTCGGTGCAGGACACCGGTTTCGGGATTACCGATGAGCGTGCCGGTCGAATCTTCTCGGCGTTTGACCGTCTGGGCGCTGAACGCGGCACGGTTGAGGGCACCGGTATTGGCCTGGTGATCAGCAAGCGCCTGGTCAACGCAATGGGTGGATCGATTGGTTACGAGAGTCGCGTGGACGAAGGCAGCACGTTCTGGGTCGACCTGGTGCAGGCCACTCCCGTTGCAACAGGCACCCTGCGTTTGCCCCAGCCCAAACTTGCAAAGCCCGTGTTGCGCGGGGGCCGCGCGAGGGTGCTGGTGGCCGAAGACTACGCGCCGAACCAGGCCGTACTCAAACTGCAGCTGGTAAGCCTGGGCTGCGAAGTAGACGTGGTCAACGATGGTGCCGCAGCATTGGCGAGGTGGCAGGCGCAGCGTTACGACCTGATCTTGACCGACCTCGACATGCCGCTGATGGACGGCTTCGGGCTGGCACGGGCGGTGCGGCAACTGGAGACAATCCGCGGCGGGCATGTTCCCATCATCGCTTTGAGCGCGGCAGTGGTGGGTTTCGAGCGCGCGCGCTGTGCCGATGCCGGCATGGACGAAGTGTTGGCAAAGCCGATCTCGGTGCAGGGGCTGGCTACCATGCTGGAGCGCTGGCTCGGTGGCCCGGCAGGTGCTGGTCGGACACAGCCAGTCGTGGTTGCGATCGCGCCGGCCACCCTGGGCGGGCCTGCGCCGACGCTGGATATTGACCACCTGTACCGTGTATTGGGGCGAATCAGCACGTCGCAGGCGCGCGCGTTGCTGGTCACATTCATCACGGCAGCACAGGCCGGCCTGGACGACCTGCAGGCACGCGAAAATAATCCCGCTGGGCTCGTGCGCGAAATGCATCGGCAGCAATCTTCGGCGCGTACGGTCGGTGCCCTGCGCTACGCAGATCTTGCGCAGGCACTGGAGCAACGCGGGCGCGCCGATCCGGCGCAGGATATCAGCCCCGGTTTAGACACCATGACCACTGAGCTGATGCGGGTGCGCCAGGCCCTGGCCGGACTGGACAAGCTTGAGCAAACATCCGCACCGATTCCGCTGCAACTCGAGATGCCTGGCGCTGCGTTGTGTGCGTCGGTACTGGTGGTGGACGATGACCCGGTGGTTCTGATGCAGATGCAACAGATGCTGGCCGGGATTGGCGTGGCCGAGGTGCTGACGGCGCGCAACGGGGTCGAGGCGATTCTGCTGATGAACCGGCGTACGCAGCAGGTTGAAGTGGTGGTGTGCGATCTGAACATGCCCGAGATGGACGGCGTCGAGATGATCCGCCGCTTTGGCCAGAGCGGTTTTCGTGGCGGATTGATTCTCATGAGTGGTGCCGACGAGCAATTGTTGACGACAGTCGGCAAACTGGCCCAGTTGCAGGGACTGACCGTACTGGGGCAGATTCACAAACCTGCCACACCGCAGACCATGCACGGGCTGCTGCGCCAGTCGGCGACTGTGCCGGTAGACCGGCGACCCCCGTCCATCGGGTCGGTCTTGGCGCCCGAGGCCATACGGGCGGGTATCGCTCGCCAGGAGTTCTCGGTCTGGCTGCAGCCCAAGGTCAACGCCGTCACGCTCGAGCCCGAAGGTGTCGAAGCACTGGCCCGGTGGCGCCAGGCCGACGGCAGCTTGGTTCCGCCTGATTTGTTTATTGTCGTCGCCGAAAGCTGCGGCATCATCGACGAGTTGTCGGGTGTGCTGCTGGCCACCGCTCTGCACGAGGGTGCCCGCTTGCATGCGGCGGGTTTCCCGCTCAAGCTGTCCATCAACCTGTCAGCCTTGTGGCTGGACGACCTGAATCTGCCAGACCTCATGGCGCGCTCTACGCGGGCTGTCAAACTCACCCCGGCCGACATAATTCTGGAAGTGACCGAGACCGGCGTCACGAAAGACGTCGCCATCGCGCTGGATGTGCTGACGCGTTTGCGGCTCAAGGGGTTTGGCCTGTCGATCGACGACTTCGGCATCGGTTATTCTTCCTTTGAGCAACTCGGCCGTATCCCTTTTACCGAGATGAAACTGGACCGCAGTTTTGTGAACCGCGGTACGCAGGATTCTGCCGCCCGGGCAATTCTGGAAAGCAGCATGGCGATGGCGAAGAAGCTCGAATTGACCACCGTGGCCGAAGGCGTCGAGACGCAGGCAGAACTCGAACTCATGCGCGATCTGGGCTGCGACAACGTGCAGGGTTACCTGATCGCCAAACCGATGCCGCTGGACGAACTGCTGGCGTGGCTGGAGTCGCGCAGGGCACGCGTTTGAGGGACTCGCATCGGCGCAGACCACCAGCGCGCTCAGGGTAGTCCGCGTTAGCGCGCCCGCGCCCGCTCGCGCGCCACCTCGCGCCCTAGTTCGATCACCGCCATGGCGTAGTAGCTGCTCCAGTTGTAGCGCGTCACCACATAAAAGTTCTCGGTACCGGCGACGTAACTCGCCGGTGCATCGCCGTTTTGCAACTCCACCAGCGCCAGCCGCCCTTTGTGAAGCGACGCATCCTCGTCCAGCAGCGCTCCTTTGGCGCTGAAACTGGCCACACTGAAAGTCGGCAGTATGTCGGGCAGCAGCAAGCCATCCAGGTCCAGTGTGGCCTTGTCAAACCGCACCGGGTAGTGGGTAGCCATGCCGGTTTGCCAGCCGAACACCTTGAAGTAGTTGGCTACCGAGCCAATCGCATCGGCACTGCTGCCAAACAGGTCCACTTTGCCGTCGCCGTCGAAGTCAATCGCGTATCTGGCCCAGCTGGATGGCATGAACTGTGGCAGACCCATGGCCCCAGCGTAACTCCCCTTGAAACTGAGTGGGTCGGTATCAGAGCGCCGGGCCAGCGACAGAAGCTGTTCCAGCTCACCCAGAAAAAATTCGCGCCGTTCGCGTGCCCGCGGGTGCGCGCTGGGGAAGTCGAAGCTTAGCGTGGCCAGCGCGTCCAGCACCCGGAAGTTGCCGGTATCGCGGCCGTAGATGGTTTCCACTCCGATGATGCCCACGATAATTTCAGCCGGTACGCCATATTCGCGCTCGGCGCGTTCGAGCACGTCCGCATGGGCGCGCCAGAACGCAACACCTGCGGCCACCCGCACCGGATCGATAAAGCGGCTGCGGTAGACCCGCCAGTTTTTCGCGGTGCCTGCAGCAGCCGGCAATACCCACCGTGCGACCTGCGGCAGATGGCGCGCCTGCCCGATGGTCTGGCGCACCCAGACCGGGTCCAAATCGCGGCGTGCGGCAATGTCATCGGCGACACGCATGGCGTCTTCGCGGGTGGCATACAGCCCGCCCGTGGCCGGCTGCGGGCTGGCAGCCCGGCTGGCGGACTTGCCAGGGGCAACACTGGCGCGTACCGGCTTGGCGGCCTCTGTGGGTGGGCTGCACAGGGCAGATATGGCCAGTGCCAGCAGCACTGCAGCAGGGCCTGGCAGACTTTTCATGGGGGCCAGGGAAGTTGGCGGAATTCGCGCCGCAGCATAGCCAAGTGGACCGCTGGAGCATTGCCCGTGGGGGCATAACGCCAGGATTCCAGGCGCAACAGCCACGCACCGATGGTTTCCCCGCGCGGATCGGTGCTGCCCAGATGCTGCTGCACCAGCGCGGCGATTTGGCGCGGCGGGCTATTCGGTGCCACGCTCATGCCTAGGGCGCGCAGGCGCGTTGTGGTTTGGTGCAGCAGTTGAAGCCAGGGGTCTTGCCGCTTGCGTTCCCATAGAGTCCAGGAGGCGCCCAGCAGGCTCGCCAGTACCACCAGGCCGATCAACACATAACCCAGGTCTTCCCAGCTCGGGGACTCGAACCCGATGTCTTTGAGCAAGTTGAGCTGGGTGGTCTGGCTGTAGTTCAGCACCCACTGGTTCCAGCCGTTGTTTATCGCCTCCCACGTGGAGCGCAGGTTGAACATCATCGCCGGGCTGACGCTGCCCAGCGCGCTTGCAATGACACCACGGGGTGCCTGCAGGCGCTGTTGTGAGCCGGTACGCCCCGGCGCCACCGCAGCGGTGGGGTCGACCCGCACCCAGCCACGACCGGCCAGCCAGACCTCGGCCCAGGCATGGGCGTCGCTCTGGCGCAGTACCCAGAAACCGTCCACTGGATTCACCTCGCCGCCCTGGTAACCCGTGACGATACGCGCCGGAATGTCCAGGGCGCGCATCAGTACCACGAAGGCAGATGCGATGTGTTCGCAGAAACCTTCCTTGCGGTCGAACCAGAACTCATCGGCGGTGTTCTGCCCATAGACACCGGGCTCCAGCGTGTAGCCGTAACCGCCGGTGCGCAGCCGCTGCAGCACCGCTTCCACCAGGCGCGCAGGGTCCGCTGCATAACGCGGATCCTGCGCCATCTGCGCTGCCAGCTGCAGCGTGCGTGGATTAAAGCCTGCTGGCAGTTCCAGTGTGTCCTGCAAAGCGGCCGTGCGTTTGGTCGGGCCATGGCGGAAACTGGTGAAACTCTGGGCCCGGTAACGCAGCAGGTCCGACACCGGGCGGTCGGCCAGCCACTGCAGCTGGGCGGTCATGTTGACACCAATTCCCGGCACCGCCGGGCGCGCCAGCGCAGCATCGAGCACAAAAATCCAGGGGCGGTTGTTGGGCTCCAGCGTTATCTCATAAGCCACCGGCGTACCGCCGACTTCCAGCCCTGGCGGGTCCTGCATCCGAGCCGGGAAACCCGAGCGCAGCGCGCGCCATTCGCGGCCGTCCAGTGTCGACAGAACCGGGCCGCGGAAATACAGATCGGACTGGCGCGGTGGCAAGCCCCCATCAAAGCGGATACGCATCGCAATGCTGTCGTCCAGCGCCAGCGTGGCGATACTGCCCACCTGCATCGTCGCCGACAGCCCGCTGCGCCCGGCCATGGCATCGCCCGGCACCCCCCACAACGGTGCCAGGCGCGGGAACAGCATGAACAGGACCGCCATGATCGGGGCACCCAGCAAAGCCATGGTGGCAGCGGTTTTGGCCGCCTCGCGCAGCGGGGGCTTACCGACCGGCATGTGGCTGTTGACCAGGGCCGTGAGCAAACCTAGCAGCGCCAGCAGCATCATGACGGCAGTCGGCAGCGACTGCGAGAAGAAGAAGTTGGTCAACATCGTGAAGAAGCTCAGGAAGAAGACCACAAACGCGTCGCGTTGTGCCCGCAGCTCCAGTGTCTTGAGCGACAGCAACACGACTATCAAGGTGACGCCCGCATCGCGTCCCAGCAAGGTGCGGTGCGTCAACAGTGTGGCAGCCACAGTCAGGATCAGCAGCGCCAGTAGCCACCACCGCGACGGCAGGGGGCGCGCCGTCCACGCAAGCCAGCCGCGCCAAAGCAAAACCGCCAGCGCCAGCAAGCTGCACCATACTGGCAGATTGGCGACTTGCGGCGCAATCACCCAGCCAATCACCAGCAGCAGAAAAAGCGTGTCGCGCGCGTCGCGCGGCAGATGGCGCAGGCGATCCAGCACGGTCTTCACGCTTGTGTGCCGTACATGGCCAGGGCTTCCAGGCAGCGGCGCCGATGCAGCTCGCCACTGGCAGGTGGAATCT
>JANOCN010000821.1:0-4619 GCA_031412185.1 Betaproteobacteria bacterium
AAACTGCGCCGCACGGTCACCTCGTAATCCGAACCCGCATGCAGGCACAGGATCGTCACGTTGGCCTTGGCGATATGGCTTTGCGCGAGTGCACCACGGGGGAAGGCACGCGCATGCAGGTCCAGCGGGCAGCCGCGCGCCAGCAGATCGGCCGCGCCGGGGCCCACCACGCTGAGCGTAGTGAATCCATCGCCCACTTCCACCACCGCGCTGTGTAGCCCCTGCAGGTCCTGCCGCAACGCAGATGCAAGTGCGGCACCGGCACCGTCGCGCGTCTTGAACATCCACTCGTCCGGCCCGAGCCACAACAACTGGCGCTGCGGATCGATGCTTGCGCCGTTGGCGCGCACCGGCAGGTGCAAGCCGGTGTGGCGCAAGACGGCGGCCGCGAACTCGGATTGGGCGGCATTGCCACGCAATACCCACATTTCCACCAGCGAAATTTCGGCCAGGGTGCAGGCGCGGCCATCCGCCTGCAGCGCGGCTTGACCACGACCCGGCAGAGCGGCCAGCGGACTTGTCGAAATGGTGTCAAGCGTGGGGGTGTCAGGCGTGGGGGTGCCAGTCGTGGTGGTGCCTGGCGTGGCGGCTTCATGCATGGAGGCGTTTCCCTTCCGGATCGTAAAAGACCGGGCTGCAGACGGTAGCCGCTACATAGCGGCCATCGGCCAGAGCGGCGTAGATCTTCTTGCCCAAACGTTCGGTCCCGGAGCGCACCACGGCCATCGCAATCGAGCGGTTCAGCGTGGGGCTGAAATAGCTCGATGTGACATGGCCGATCATGGGCACTGGCAACGTGCCGGCCCGCGACTTCTCCGTGAGCTGCGATCCTTCGGGCAACACCAGCTGGTCCTCGTCGGTCAGCAGACCCACCAACTGCTTGCGGTCGGTGCGCGCGGTATCGCTGCGCGTGAGTGAACGCCGGCCCAGGAAATCCTTGTTCTTGGCGACCATGGCACCCATGCCCAGATCAAATGGTGATATCGAACCGTCGGTGTCCTGTCCAACGATGATGTATCCCTTCTCGGCGCGCAATACATGCATGGCTTCGGTGCCGTAGGGCGTGATGTTGAATTCGCGTCCGGCCTCCATCAAGGCCTGCCACACGTGTGCACCACGGTTGGACGGTACGTTGACCTCGAACGACATCTCGCCCGAGAAACTGATACGCATGATGCGCGCCCGCGCACCGGCCACCGTGCCTTCGCGCCAGCTCATGAACGGGAACGCTTCGTTGGACAGGTCCACGTCCTGGCAGACCTTGTGCACCACAGCACGGCTCTGCGGCCCGACCACAGCAAAGGTGGACCAATGCTCGGTGACCGAGGTCATGTAGACCTGCATATCGGGCCATTCGGTCTGCGTCCAGCGCTCCAGCCAGGTCAATACCCGCGCGGCACCACCGGTGGTGGTGGTCATGAGGAAATGGTTCTCGGCCAGACGGGCGGTGACGCCGTCGTCGAACACCATGCCGTTTTCGTCCAGCATCAGACCGTAGCGGCACTTGCCGACTTCGAGCTTGAGCCAGGGGTTGGTGTAGACCCAGTTCAGCAGCTTGGCCGCGTCCGGCCCCTGGATGTCGATCTTGCCCAGCGTGGATGCGTCCAGCATGCCCACGCTCTTGCGCACCGCCAGCACTTCGCGGTTCACGGCGCGGTGCAGGTCCTCATGGCCTTGCGGGAAGTACCAGGGGCGCTTCCACTGGCCCACGTCCTCGAACAGCGCCCCAGCCGCCACGTGATGGTCGTGCGCGCTGGTGACACGCGCCGGGTCGAACAACTCGCCGCGCTCCAGTCCCGCAAACAGACCGAAAGTGATCGGCAGGTAGTTGGGCCGGAATGTGGTCGTGCCGACCTTGCCAATCGGTTTACCCATGGCCCGCGCGGCCAGCGCCATGCCGTTGATATTGCCGAGTTTGCCCTGGTCGGTGCCGAAACCCAGCGCGGTGTAGCGCTTGATGTGTTCTATCGACTCGAAACCTTCGCGGATGGCGAGTTCGATGTCGCTGGCCGACACGTCATTCTGGTAGTCGACAAACGCCTTGGCACGGCGCGACACCGGCTCACCGGTCTCGGCGATCCAGAACGCAGTGGTGGGTTCGGTCACCGGCTCGGTCACCGTGAAGTGCGTGGTCGTTGCGGCAAAACCCGCGCTCCGTGCCGCTACTGCGCCAGACTCCGCCGCTTCCACCAAGGTCTGGGACAGCGTGAACGTTGCGTCGCACGCACCCGCGCTGAACTGCCCCGGCATGGCTGCACCCGACACAAAACACACTGCCTTGTCGTCCCAATGCGCCTTGCCGCCAGAATGCGAATACAGGTGAATGGCCGGGTTCCAGCCTCCCGCCATACCAATGGCGTCGCAAGCCAGGCTGCGTTGCTCACCCGCAGCTTTGTCGCCGTTCATCTGGCACACCACGATGCCGCGCACGCCGGCGCTGCCCAGGGCCTGCAGCGGCACAAAACCGCGCAGTAGCTCGATACCGGCGTCCCGGGCGTGCTGTGCCCGGCTGCCTGGGAGCAACCTGGCGGTACGCACGTCCACCACGGTGACCCGGGCACCGGCACGCTTCAGGATCAGCGCGTCGGAATACGCCGTGTCGTTATTGGCAACAATCACGATGCGTCGCCCCACCAACACGCCATACAGTTGCGCGTAGTCGGCCAGCGCCGACGACAGCATCACGCCCGGCAGGTCGTTGTTGCCAAATACCATGGGCCGCTCATGCGCGCCGGTAGCCAGCACCACCTGCGCAGCCCGTACGCGCCACAGACGTTCGCGAAAACCCTTGCGTTCTGCCAACGGCAGGTGGTCGGTCAACGATTCGCGGATGGTCAGAAAGTTGTGGTCGTGGTAGCCAAATACGACACCGCGCCGGATGATGCGCACCTCGGGCATCGTGGCCAGCTCCTGCTCTGCGGCCTGTACCCATTCGGCCGGCGTCTTTCCGTCGATGCTGCCGTCCACCCGGTGCGCGCATCCGCCCAGCTGGGCACCCAGCTCAGCCAATATCACGCGTGCGCCGCTGCGCCCCGCCGCCAGTGCGGCCGCGAGCCCGGCGATACCACCACCGGCCACCAGCACGTCGCAATGAATGTTCTGGTGCACATAGCGGTCGCCGTCTTCCTGCTCCGGCGCCGCCCCCAGGCCACCCGCCTTGCGAATGATCCGCTCGTACCACATCCAGGCCTTTGTCGGCCACATGAAAGTCTTGTAATAGAAGCCGGCCGGAAACAAGGGCGTGAACCAGCGGTTGATGCTGAGCAGGTGTTTGGCTGGGCTCGGCCAGGGGTTGACACTTTCCGACCGTAGACCCTGGTACAACTCCACTTCCGGCATCTTGGCGTTGGGGATGGTGTGGGCACCACTTTCCAGTTGCACCAGGGCCGAAGGTTCTTCAATGCCGCTACTGACGATGGCACGCGGGCGGTGGTACTTCCAGGACCGCGACAACACCGTCTCGCCTGCCGCGAGCACGGCGGACGCCAGCGTGTCCCCCGTAAACCCGCTGTAACTGCGGCCGTTGAACTGGAACTTGAGCGGCCGGGAGCGGTCGAGCCGGCTGCCACCTGCGGCGATACGCACACCTGTCATGCACCACCTCCCGCTGGCGCGGCGCTGTCGGGGGTCTCGCCCGGTTTGTAGAACTTGCTGAACTGATAGGTCACGGTATGTCGCTCGGCGTTGAACCAGCGTCTGCAGCCGGCCGAATGCAGCCACTGCTCGCGGTGTGGACCTTTGGGGTTCTTGCGCATGAAGAGGTAGTCGCCCCACTGCGCATCGGTGAGTGCATCGGTGTCGAGCGGGCGTGCGATATGCCCCTCACCACCGCAACTGAATTCGCTTTCGGCGCGCGGGCCGCACCAGGGGCAGGTAATCAGGAACATTTCTTGGTCGCCGTTTTAGATTGCGGGATCCGACATGCTCAACCGGCAAGTGGTGCGGCCCGAACAAGGCACTCGCGGAACCGGCTTTGCCGGGCCGCCGAGTGCGCCCCCCAGTGGGGGGTTCGGACGGCCACACGCAGTGAGGCCGGACAGACAGGGGGCGTCCATATCAATGCGCAACACCGGCAGCGCCATGTTCGTCGATCAGATGGCCGCTTGTAAAACGGTCCAGCGCGAACGCGGCGTTGAGCGCGTGTGGCCGGTCCTGCGCCATGGTGTGGGCCATCACCCAGCCCGAGCCCGGCGTCGCCTTGAAGCCGCCGGTGCCCCAGCCGCAATTGAAATACAGGCCCTGGATGTGGGTTTTGGAAATAATCGGACAGGCATCTGGCGACACATCCACAATGCCGGCCCACTGGCGGTTCATACGCACGCGGCGAAAGATCGGAAACAGTTCGCAAATCGCCTGCAAGGTGTGTTCCACCACCGGAAAACTGCCACGCTGGCCGTACCCCAAGTAGCTGTCGATGCCAGCCCCTATCACCAGGTCGCCCTTGTCGGACTGGCTCACGTATGCGTGGATGGCGTTGTACATCACCACCGTGTGCAGGATCGGCTTGAGCGGCTCTGACACCAGCGCCTGCAGCGGGTGGCTCTCCAGCGGCAGGCGAATACCGGCCATGTCGGCCAGCACGGTACTGTGGCCAGCTGATACGATGCCGATTTTCTTGC
>JANOCN010000822.1:0-3399 GCA_031412185.1 Betaproteobacteria bacterium
GCCTGCCACTCGGGCATCGTCAGCACCACCCCGAAGTGGCGCACCGGCACGTCATGCCCATCCACCGCGCTGGTGCTCGCGTGACCGGCATCTTCCGCTGCCAGGTGGGCCACGATCTGGTGGCCGAAAAAGTCAAAGTCCACCCACTCTGGCGAACTGCGGCCTTCGGGGCACCCCAGCAATTGGCCATAAAAGGCGCGTGCCGAAGAGAGTGAACTTACCGGGAATGCGAGGTGGAACGGGCTCAGTGCAGCCATGAAGCTTTCCGGAAGAATTGGAGGCGTTCATCGTACCGCAAACGCACGTGCGGGCCATGCGCATGCGTGCTGAGGTCTCGCCCCCCACCGCTGGGCTAACATCCGTCTCACCACCCGCTGGGCGGGCAGCAACAGACAAGCGCATGAAAATACTGATTCTTGGTGCCGGCGTGATCGGAACCACCAGTGCCTACTACCTGGCCAAAGCAGGGCACCAGGTAACAGTGCTGGAGCGCCAGAGCGGCCCGGCGCTGGAGACAAGTTTTGCGAACGCCGGCGAGGTATCACCGGGTTACTCGGCCCCGTGGGCGGGGCCGGGTGTTCCACTCAAAGCGATCCAGTGGATGCTGATGCAGCACAGCCCGCTGGTAATCTGGCCGATGCTGGACCCGGCCATGTGGCGCTGGGGCGCCGCCATGCTGCGCAACTGCACCCAGGCGCGTTACGCCATCAACAAAGGGCGCATGGTGCGCCTTGCCGAATACAGCCGCGACTGCCTGCGCCAGTTGCGTGCAGACACTGGTATCCGGTACGACGAACGCAGCCAGGGCACGTTGCAATTGTTCCGGACCCAGAAGCAGCTCGACGGGACTGCCAAGGACATCGAGATTCTCAAGCAATACGGCGTACCCTACGAGCTGCTGGACCGCGCTGGCTACATCGCGGTTGAACCGGCACTGGCGCTGGTGCAGGAAAAGTTTGTCGGCGGGCTGCGCCTGCCGGGCGACGAGACCGGCGACTGCTTCAAGTTCACCCAGAACCTGGCCAAACTGGCACAGGGTCTGGGCACCGACTTCCGTTTTGGCGTCAGCATCAACCGCATTCTGAGCGATAGTGCGCGCATCACCGGGGTAGCGACTAGCCATGGCGCGCTCAGCGCCGACGCCTATTTGGTGGCGCTGGGAAGTTATTCGCCGCAGATGCTCGGACCTATTGGTATTCGTATCCCGGTCTACCCGGTCAAGGGGTACTCGATCACGGTGCCGGTAGCCGACGCCAATTTCGCGCCCGAGTCCACCATCATGGACGAAACCCACAAAGTGGCCGTTACCCGCCTTGGGGACCGCATACGGGTCGGCGGCACGGCCGAGCTGGCCGGCTACAGCCTGGCGCTGCGCGAGGCGCGCCGCCACACGCTCAACCATGTATTGACCGATCTGTTCCCGCGCGCAGGCGATGTCGCCAAGGGAGAGTTCTGGACCGGCCTGCGTCCCATGACGCCCGACGGAACACCGGTGGTTGGAGGCTCGCCGTATCCCAATTTGTACCTCGCGACCGGTCACGGCACACTGGGTTGGACCATGGCGGCGGGCACCGGCCGGGTGATGGCCGACTTGATGTCGGGCCGCCCGACCGAAATCAACCTGGATGGCCTCACGGTCGACCGCTACCGGCAGCGCTCCACCAAGTCGCACTGAGCGCGCAACAAGCAATCCCCTGTGCCCGCTTGAGCCCGATGATGGCCCAGTTTGACTGCGGCTAAACTTGCCAGATGACCTCCCCCAGCCTCGCCCCCCGGGTTTCGTTCAAGGCGCAGATGCTCAAGGTGCGCGAAGACGCCATCGTGCACGCGGTGAACCGCCTGCTGGCCGAAAAGGGCTTTGACGCGATGACGGTCGACGAGGTGGCAGCCAAAGTGGGCATTGCCAAAGCCAGCCTGTACAAACACTTTCCGAGCAAGGAAGACCTGGCCGCTGCTGCGATGGTGCGTGTGATGCGCCGGGCGCAGGAGTTTTTTGGCTCGTTGTCTGCGCAGGCCACGCCGCTGGCCAACCTGCGTGCTGCTGTTCGCTGGACCATGGGCGTCAAATTGGCCGGCGACATGCCCGCGTTACCCAGCCAGAACTCCAGCCTGCGCGCCACGCTGATGGCCAACACCGACTACATGGACGGCCTGATGGACGTCAGCGACCGCCTGGGTGCCTGGATAGAAGCCGCACAGGCAGACGGGTCCATCAGCCGCACCTACCCGGCCATTGCGGTGCTCTACACGCTGTATGCGCGTGCCTGCGACCCGGTGCTGGAGTTTCTGCAGATGGGGGGCCAGCACAGCGACGAGGAAATCATCGAGCTGGTGCTCAGCACCTGTTTTGACGGGCTGAATTCTCGCTAGCGCAACGCCTGGGGCGGTGGGACGCTCGGCGCGTGTGGCCTGCTACCGGACCATCAGCACGGGTACGCTGCAATGCGCCAGCACCTGGGTGGCCACCGAGCCCATAACCAGATTCACGAGCGCACCGTGGCCGTGCGAGCCCATTACCAGCATGTCGAATTTGCCGGCCTCGGCAAACTTGGCGATGCATTCACCCGCTGCGCCAACCTTCCAGGCGCTTTTGGCATCCATGCCGTGGCGCAGCAGGAACTTGGCGGCAGGTGCCAGAACTTTTTCTGCTTCGTCCAGGTGGTACTGGTCCACCACTTCCTTGCCCAAGGCTGCGCGCGCCCGCGACGGCAGCGCGGGCTGTGCGGTAAACAAGGTGTAGTCGTTCGCGCTGGTGAAGGTCTGGTCGTGCGTCACCAGATACGCCAGCATCTTCTTGGTGTAGGCGCTGCCATCAACGGCGAGAAGAATCTTCATTATGCGGTGTCCTGGCTTTGGGTCTTGTTCACGGATAGGTTCTTCGCAGTGTAGCCCGCGCGAGCGGCAGCGGCTTGCGCCAGATCAAGCGTCAGGCACGGAGCGGCTACAAGTCCACCAGCAAGTCGGCCCGGAAAGCATCCTGCTCTTTCTTGCGTGCATAACCCAGCGGGTTGGCCACCACGCGGCAACCCTGATGGAGATAGTCGCTGGGTGAATGCAGATGCCCATGCAGCCACAAGTCGGCGGCCGGCAGCAACTCTTCGAGCGTATTGCAAAAGCCTGCCGTTCCGGGCGTCAACCCGTAGCGCGGATCGGCGCTGCGCAGGCTGGGCGCATAGTGGGTTACCACCACGGTCGGACCCGGATGATCGGCCAGCAAGGCCGCGCGCAGCCACTCTTGGCAAACCAGCGCCTGTTCGCGCACTTGCTGCGCCAGCATCGGTGCGCCATGGCGTGTGCCACCAGCTTTGCGCAGGTAGTAATTTGCCGCGCGAAACGCCTTCTCGCGCGCCTGCAATTGCTGGCCGAGCGTCGCCCCGGCGTCATGAATGCCGGGGCCGA
>JANOCN010000823.1:0-1957 GCA_031412185.1 Betaproteobacteria bacterium
ACACAAGATAGCTGAACACAGCGCCCAGAGCGGCCAGCAACAGCAGCACCAGAATCCACTGGCTACGTTGCCGACGGGGAAACTCGGGGGTCTGCTGCGCCATGATCGATCCCATCATAGCGGTGGCGCTGGTACCGATCCCCACACGTCCGATCCGACGGTGTCGTGAGGCACCGGGAGTGCTCACGAACTGATGGAGATTCTCACGCGTGTGTCGGACCGGGAGATTCGGTTGCGGAGCTAGTGCTCTCTACGCTCCCCTACAACTCCCCCAAAGTAATCAGCGACAACACGTCGGGCTCCATCAACTCTTCCAGCGCCGCGTCGCTACGCATCCACGAGGTCTGGACGGCAACTGCGGCAACCAGCGCCAGGCTGGCAAGGCCCATCTGCAATGGCCGTTTCACCAGCGCGCGACGCAGTGCTGCGGCCGGACCATGGCCCACGGCAACAGTCGATGCCGTGCGCTGCTGCCATTGCGCCATTACACGCGCCTGCAACGCATCCTGCACCCCCGCACAGGCTTGCTCCTGCGTCGGCGGCTGCGCCAACGCCTCCTGCATGCGTCGTCGCAAGTTGCTGTCAGCACCAGCTGGATACGACTGGTCCGGGTGGGTAGTGGGCTGGCTCATGGTTTGTTTCCTTGCAAGGCAGCGCGCAAGGCGTTCTTGGCGCGAAATAAAAGTTGGTGGGCGGCGTTGACTTCCATCTCCAGCGCGCGCGCAATGTCGGCCACCTCGGCGTCGGCATAGGCCCACATAGCCAGTGCCATTCGCTGGCGCGCTGGAAGGCTGCTCAGGCCACGCTGCAGCTCTGCCGCATTGACCGGGGACAAATAGGCACTCTGCGGCTCTGCCTGTTGCTGGTGCTGGTCGGCGAGTGCGGTCAGCAAGTGGTTTTCGGTGCTGAACTCGCGCCGTTGCGTCCACAAGGTCTTGCAGCGGTTGATCACAATCGTATTGAAGTAAGTGGACAGCCGGGCACCCTTCGCGTCGCTGGGCCGGCTGCTCCACAAACGCAGGAACGACTCCTGCACCACGTCTTGCGCGTCTTCGGTCTTGCGCAGCAGTTGCATGGCCAGCCCGTGCGCCGGGGGAGCCAGCTGGCGCACCAGTGTGGTCGCGCTCGGGGCGTCCCCGGCACAGGCCTTGTGCCACAGGTGCCAATCGTCTGCACCTGGCAAACCTCCACGCGCGCGCTCCAACGTACGCCGCAAGCGACTACCGAGCTGGCTGGCCATGCCCAGTGCCACAAAGGCTTTCGACTCTGGCATCGGCACCTTCAACGCGACAGCTTTTCACGCAGCGCCGCCCGTTCCTCGGGGCTCAGCTTTTCCAGCATGGCCCGGCGCTGGCGCAGCAGATCTTTACGTTGCTCGGGTGGCATGGCCTGGATTTTCTCCTGCCGCTCTTCCTTGAACTTTTCGCGATCCTGCGGGCTCATGGCATTCCAGCCTTCGCGGGTTTTTGCGATCAACGCCTGCCGCTCATCCGGACTCATCTGTTGCAGGCGCTCGCGCATGCCCCTGCGAAAGGCTTCGCGCTCCTGCGGACTGGCGCTCTGCAACTGGCGTCGAATCTCGACGCGACGCTGGGCTTGTTGGTCCGGGCTCATGCTGGCCCATTCTTTGGCATCCGGAACTGCCACTGGCTGGGCGTGAGCATGCGCAGCCCACACTGCCGCCAGACCCAACAGCATGGTGCGGAGCAACAGCGACAGAAGATTTTTCATGGTGTGACGAACCTGCGACCAGGTGCCGGTAGAGATGTGCCGTGTTTGGTGCTGGCTATCTGCGGATTCGGTTCGGATGGAGTTCACGCGCGCCAGAGTTCCAGCGCGGCGTTGGGGGCGCCGGGCAGCACAGCCAATTGCACCTGCGCAGCGCTCAAGGCAAACTGCCGTTGTATGACAGGCGCAATCACCGCACGCAGGTCCAGCGTAGGCCGCAGGTCGCGGC
>JANOCN010000824.1:0-1527 GCA_031412185.1 Betaproteobacteria bacterium
GGCGGCCTGAATCAGGTCATCGAACGCGGCGCTGGCGGCGTAGCGGCCACGTTGGGAAAAGCCGAACATGCCGGCGTAGATCAGGCGCGGGTTCAGTTCCGCCAGCGCCTCATAACCCAGGCCCAGGCGCTGCATGGCCTGCGGCCGCACGTTGTAGGCCAACACATCGGCGCTGCGCACCAGGTCGAGCAGTGCGGCCAAGCCATCCGGCGCTTTCAGGTCCAGCACAATACTGCGTTTGTTGCGGTTCATGGCCAGAAACAACGGCCCCATCTTCTGCTGGCCCTGTGGGCCGATACCACGCACCACGTCGCCCTGCGGCGACTCCACCTTGACCACATCGGCACCCAGGTCCCCCAGCATCTGGGTCGCCGACGGGCCCATGAAGATGCTGGTGATGTCGATCACGCGCACGCCGGTCAGCGGGCCGCGGGCCAAGGGGTTGTCGGGTGCCGGTGGGGACGAGACGTGCATGGGCTGGTGATCGTAAATTTCTGCTGATAAATTCTATTGCCGGAGATTTTTCCAGATGCGTTCCACTGCCGGGCTCCCAGATAACCATGGTTGACGCAATTCTGGAAGTTATCTAGTATTACATTCGTAATAACGCAAAAACACCATGCACATACTCAAACTCACGCAAATTGGCAACTCAGTCGGTGTCGTGTTGCCAAAGGAAGCGCTGGCGCGGCTCAAACTAGGGAAAGGTGAAACCATTTTCTTGACCGAAACGCCCGATGGCTACACGCTCACGCCGTACGACCCTGCACTGGAGGAAGAGATTGTGGCAGGGCGGGCATTTATGCGCGATTTTCGCGACACATTCCACCAGCTCGCAAAATGACCTGGCGCTGGGTCAGCAAGTCGGCATTGCTGTTGCTGCATGGCGAAAGCGTGGCAGAACATGGTGGCGCGGCCGGCCTGCGGGACGAAGGGCTGCTTGGTTCAGCACTTGCACGACCCAGGAACTTACTGGCCTACGCGCCAGCAGACCAGCCACCCGATGTGGCCGCGCTCGCAGCGGCGTATTGTCTTGGCCTGTCCCAGAACCACCCTTTTGTGGATGGCAACAAACGTGCGGCTTTCCTGGCCACCGGCCTGTTCCTTGCGCTAAACGGCTACCGCCTGCAGTCGTCGCAAGCCGATGCCACTTCGGCAATACTGGCCGTTGCAGCCGGTGAAATGTCAGAAAGCGACTTTGCCGCTTGGCTGCGCATGCGCGTGCATGCAATTTCATCGTGAACCTTGGCTTCGCACTGTTCGATACGTCGATTGGCCCCTGCGCCATCGCCTGGGGCGAGCAGGGTCTGACGGGCGTGCAATTGCCCGAGGCAAACGAGGCGCAGACACGGGCGCGCATGCGGCGCCGCTTTCCAGATTGTTTTGAGAGTGTCCCTCCGTCGTCGGTGCAGGAAACAATCCGTGACCTGGTGGCCTTGCTGCGTGGGGAACCCAACCATCCGGTCGATCTGTCCAACATAGTGCTCGATATGCACGGTGTGCCACCGTTTCACCAGCGCGTTTACG
>JANOCN010000825.1:0-4418 GCA_031412185.1 Betaproteobacteria bacterium
GGCTCCCAGCTACAAGCGCACCGCAGTGTTGCTGTCCCCAACTGATCAACTCCCCCCGGCTCCCGCTACCAACACACCCAATCTACGATCTATCTCAACGGCGTATCTCATGCAGCACTACCTGAATTTCACCAACAACCAGTGGGTGGCGTCCGAATCCGGCACCACCTTCGATGTCGATAACCCAGCCACCGAAGCCATCATCGCTAGAGTGAGCGCTGCCAGCACGGCCCAGGCGCTGGCAGCCTGTGACGACGCAGCCATTGCACAGCGCGCCTGGCGCAAAAACACCAGCGCGGAACGCGGCAACTTCCTGCTGCGTCTGGCCGATGCCATCGATACGCGCAAAGAGCAGATCGGGCGCGCACTCGCATTGGAGTCGGGCAAAAGCCTGGAAGACGCCACCAACGAGGCCGTGTACGCGGCAGAGGTTACGCGTTACCACGCCGGCTGGGCGCGACGCATAGAAGGCGAGATTATCCCGAGCGACACGCCGCGCGAGAACCTGCTGCTCTACCGCGAACCCATCGGCGTGGTGGCGTGCCTGATACCGTTCAACTACCCGGTCTACACCTTGCTGCGCAAGATTGCACCGGCACTGATTGCCGGCAACACCGTGGTGGTGCGACCGAGCAACAACACGCCATGCAGTGCGTTTGAAATCGCGCAAGCGGTGCTGGACGCGGGCCTGCCGCCGGGCGTTGTCAATATCCTTACCATGGGGCATGACCAGGCACAGGCCATGTGTACGCATGCGCGGGTTGGCATGATCACGCTGACCGGTGGTGTGGCGGCTGGGCGCCGAGTTCTGGAATACTCCAAGGTCAACATCGCCAAGGTGTCGCTGGAACTCGGCGGCAAGACGCCGGCTATCGTTGCCGCCGATGCCGACCTGGAGCAGGCCGCTACCGACATCACACGTTCGAAGACCACCAACTGCGGCCAGCTTTGCACCGCCGTCGAACGGGTCTACGCACACGAGCAGGTGTTTGACGCACTGGTTGCCAAGCTACGGCAAAAGTTGTCGGCACGGCAAATCGGCGACCGCTCCGAAGATGCTACCCGCATGGGGCCACTGATCAGCGCGGCCAGCCGCCAGGCTATCCACGACATGGTGCAACGCGCGGTGAGCGAAGGCGCAACCGTCCAGTGCGGTGGTGCCATGCCACAGGGCAAGGGATTCTTCTACCCCGCAACATTGTTGACCGGGGTGCGGCAAGACATGGAGATCGTGCAGGAAGAGGTGTTTGGCCCGGTGTTGTGTGTATTGCCCTACACCAGCATGGACCACGCGCTGGCGATGGCCAGCGACCACCAGTTCGGCCTGGCCTCGGTGCTATACACCAACGACCACCGTAGCATCCAGCAAGCCAGCAATGAGATCGAGGCGGGTGAGCTGTACATCAACCGCACCCCGGCCGATCCCTACCAGGGTTACCACGCGGGCTGGAAACGGTCCGGCCTGGGCGGCGACGACGGCAAACATGGCATGCTGGAATTTACCCAGACGCGGCTGGTGGTCATGGGGTATTGACCACCCACCCCACGGAAGGGTGTCGCGACTCGCACACTTTTCAACCTGCTTGAACTTTTTCACAATCACACCCATACCATGCACCCACCTTTCAAGATCGGCTTTATCGGCCTGGGCAATCTCGGCGAGCCTCTGTGCAACAGCCTGGTAAAAAAAGGTTTCGATGTCACCGTGACCGACCTTCACCGCCCCAACGCACAGCGCCTGCTAGACGCCGGTGCCACCTGGGCCGACGACATAGCCGGGGTTTGCCGCAAGGCCAATGTGGTGATTACCGCCCTGCCTTCGGTGGCTGCGTCGCGCGCCGTAGTGGAGGGGCCGGGCGGCGTATTCGACAACCTGCCGTCGGGTGGCGTGTGGGTAGAGATGAGCACCACCGACCTGCAGGACCTGCAGCGGTTGGAAGGGCTGGCCACTTCACGTGGCATCCAGGTGCTGGAGTGCCCGGTAACAGGGGGGGTGCATCTGGCGCATTCGGGGCAGATCACGGTGCTGGTCGGTGGCGAACCCGCCACGGCTGAACGTGTGGACCCCATCCTGCGCGCCATGGGTGGCGAAATAATCTATATGGGTAAACTCGGCAACGCGTCGGTGGTCAAGGTGGTCACCAATATGTTGGCCTTTATCCACCTGGTGGCGGCTGGCGAGGCCATGATGCTGCCGGCAAAATACGGTGTTGACCCGGACGCCACCTACCGCGCCATACGCGCGAGCTCGGGCAACAGCTTCGTACACGAGACAGAATCCAAATTGGTGCTCTCGGGCAGCTACAACGTCAAGTTCACGATGGACCTGGCCTGCAAGGACCTGGGCCTGGTCAACGCCATGGCCGAAAAGCTCGGCGTGCCACTGGAGCTGGGCAGCCATACACAACAGATCTTCCGCCGTGCGCGCGGCCTGTTCGGAGCCCAGGCGCAGTCGCCGGAAGTGGTGCGGATGCTGGAGCAGGCCTGCGGCCTGGAGCTGCGTGCACCGGGTTACCCGACCGAACTGGTGGCCGAATAATGGCCCCTGCGCTCACCCACCAAGACTGGATCGCCAGGGCGGCGCGGCTGCAGATAAGCACCGGCCTGTTTATCGATGGCCGCCACGTACCGGCGCGGAGCAGCGATACCTTTGAATGCGTCAACCCGGCAACCGGTGCGGTACTGGCGCACATGGCCCGGGGCCAGGCGGCGGACATCGATGTTGCGGTGGCCAGCGCGCAAACCGCATGGCGCGACCGCCGCTGGCGTGGCCTGGCACCACGCGCGCGCATGGACGTGCTGTTGCGTTTCGCCGACCTGGTGCAGCAACACAGCGAGGAGCTGGCGTTGCTCGAAACACTGGACATGGGCAAACCGATCAGCGATGTGCTCAACATCGACATTCCCGAGGTGCTGAAGACCATTCGCTACTTCGCCGAATGTATCGACAAGATTGAAGGTGCGGTAACCCACACCGCGCCCGGTTCGCTGCACATGATCCTGCATGAACCGCTGGGTGTAGTGGGTGCCATCACCCCGTGGAACTACCCGATGTTGATGGCGGTGTGGAAGATTGCACCCATACTGGCCGCAGGCAACTGCGTGGTGCTAAAACCAGCCGAACAAGCACCGCTGTCGTGTACCCGCCTGGCACAGCTATTTGTAGACGCCGGTGGCCCACCGGGTGTGTTCAACGTAGTCAACGGTTTTGGCACGCAGGCCGGTCAGGCACTGGCGCTGCATCCGGACGTCATCAAACTGTCCTTCACGGGCTCGACGGCAGTGGGGAAGCTGCTTCTCGGTTATGCCGGGCAATCAAACATGAAACGCGTGGCGCTGGAGACCGGTGGCAAAAGTCCGCAGATTTTTTTCTCTGATTTGTACGATCTGGATGCGGCCATAGACCGCGCGGTGGGCGGCATCTACGACAACGCCGGCCAGGTCTGCAACGCGGGTTCGCGGCTGCTGGTGCAGCGCGACATACACGACGAATTCGTCAAGCGGTTTGTAGCACGTGCGGCAGTGGCCTATGTGCCCGGCGACCCGCTGGACCCGTCCACCACGCTGGGGCCGCTGGTCAGCCATGGGCAGCAGCAAAGTGTGCTGGCACGCATAGCCCGTGGCCAGAGCGAAGGAGCGCAGCTGGCCATGGGAGGTGCTGCGTCGCCGAACCTGGGCGCCGGGGCCTTTGTGGAGCCGACCTTGTTCACAGGTGCCACCAGCCAGATGGCGATCACCCGCGAAGAGGTCTTCGGCCCGGTCGCAGTCGTTACCGCGTTCGACACTGAAGAAGAAGCAATAACACTGGCCAACGACTCCGACTACGGCCTGGCAGCGTCGGTGTGGACGCGCGACCTGAACAAGGCGCACCGCATGGTGGGCGCGCTGGAGGCCGGCGTGGTGTGGGTCAACTGCTTCGGCGACGGCGACATGACGCAGCCGTTCGGCGGCTACAAACAGTCCGGCAACTCGCGCGACAAACACATGATGAGTTTGTTGTCGTACACGCAGAGCAAGTCGGCCTGGTTCAACATCCTATAGCTGCCAGCACTACGAAAGGCCGGAGAAGACAGGGAGGTGGCCGCCTGTTGCCCGAAGCGGAAGTCGAGCGATGCGCGGTGGATGGCCGCGTTGTAGCGTAAGGAGCCATTTAGACTGGAGGTCGAAATGATGCAAACTGATAGACAGAAACAGGGGTTACCTCGCCTTGCCCTTTCGAGTACAGTCCCAATCGTTCGCTGACAGTACAAGCGAGAGATGCCGAAAATGTCACCCATTCCAGCCGTATACCTGCCGGGTTTGTTGCTATTTTTATTGCAGCAAAGTTGTGAAGTCGCCACTGGTGAAAATGGCTTATTCAACGGTCTGGTCAGCAATATATACCGCAGGTTGGTGCGGTGTACATCAAGTTAGCCTTC
>JANOCN010000826.1:0-13465 GCA_031412185.1 Betaproteobacteria bacterium
CGATGTAAGTTTTTTCGACAAACTTCAACTTACCCATCGCGCGCTGCATTGCCCACCTTCGATTCAATTGCGTACCGGTGCCACCGCACGCAGCCCACCCTGCCTGGCCAACATCCAACCAGGGTACTCTGGTGGGAGGGCACTCACCTGTTCCAGCAGTTTAAGGTCTTCCGCTGACAACGCAATTTTGCTCGCCCCCAGGTTGTCGGCCAACTGCGCCGAGGTCTTGGCACCCATGATGACTGTACTAACTTGCGGTCGGCTAAGCAACCAGGCCAGCGCTACCTGCGCCACCGACACGCCATGGCGCTCGGCGATCGGGCGCATGGCGTCTACACAACGGAACGCACGCGGCTTGTCCACCATGGGGAAATCGAAGGTGGCACGGCGCGCGCCGTCGGGGCCTTTGCCGTCGGGGCTGAATTTCCCGCTCAGCAGACCACCCGCCAGCGGGCTCCAGACCATCAGACCGACCTGCTGGTCGGCCAGAAGCGGAACCATCTCGCGCTCCAGATCGCGCCCGGCAATGGTGTAGTAGGCCTGCACGCTTTCAAAACGGGCCCAGCCGCGTTTGTCGGATATCCCCAACGCCTTCATGACCTGCCAGGCGGCCATATTGCACAGGCCAATGGTGCGCACCTTGCCAGAACGCACCATGTCGTTCAACGTGGACAACACCTCCTCCAACGGCGTGATCGGGTCGTAACCGTGCATCTGGTACAGGTCGATATGGTCGAGCTGCAGGCGTTTCAGGCTGGCATCCAGCTGGTGCATCAAGTGGTAGCGCGACTGGCCGCGCCCGTTGATAGCGTTGTCGTCCATGGCACCGAAGGCCTTGGTAGCAATCACGATTTCGTCGCGTGGCAGGCCCAGGCTCTGGATGGCGTTGCCGGTCATGGTCTCTGATTCGCCGGTCGCATACACGTTAGCGGTGTCGATGAAATTCACACCGGCGTCAAAGGCTTGCTTGACCATCGCTGTGGAAGCGGCCTGGTCCATACCGCCAATTGATTTCCAGATGCCCGCGCTGCCACCAAAAGTCATGGTACCCAGACAAAGTTCGGACACGTACAGGCCGGTACGGCCCAGCAAACGGTAACGCATGGTGTTCTCCCTGTAAAAAATGCCCCAAGACTACACCCACTGCCTGATACCCATGCGGCGCGACATGCAGATACCGCACCCTAGAATGTTTGGCCTCACACAGAAAGCAGCCACCCATGCAGCAGGGAACCATCCGCATCCGCGGAGCGCGTCAGCACAACCTCAAGAACCTCGACCTCGACATCCGCACCGGTGAATTGACGGTGGTAACCGGCCCCAGCGGGTCGGGCAAGTCCAGCCTGGTGTTCGACACACTGTATGCCGAGGGGCAGCGGCGATACGTGGAGACTTTCTCGGCTTACGCGCGCCAGTTTCTGGATCGCATGGACAAACCGGCGGTGGACAAGGTAGAAGGCGTACCCCCCGCCATCGCGATCGACCAGACCAACCCGGTGCGCTCCTCGCGCTCCACGGTTGGCACCATGACCGAGCTGAACGACCACCTGAAGCTGCTGTTTGCACGTGCGGGACAGCTATTCGACCGCGATACGGCGCAGCCGGTGCGCCACGACACGCCGGAGACCATCTACACACAGATGGTGGCCCTCGCCGGAGCTGAAGACCCGCGCCTGGTGGTCACCTTTCCGGTTGAGCTGCCGGTTGACACGTCTGCGGAGGAAATCTCGCAATGGTTGTCGGTAAGCGGCTATACCCGGGTACAGGCTGAGCGCGAAATCGAGGGTTCCGCTGACGCTGCAAAGTCCCTGGCCACGGCCAAGTCGGCGAAAAAAACTTCAGCCAAGGCCAAACCCGAACTCTCCGGACCGCTAAAGCGCAAGGTGCTCGACGTGGTGGCCGACCGATTTCGCCTGTCCGGTACCGACCGTGCGCGTGTGCTGGAAGCGATTGAGACCGCGCTCAAACGTGGCAGCGGACGCATCGCTGTGTACATATTGGCGGAACCCGAGCCGCGCATCTGGAAATTCTCCACCGGCCTGCATTGCCCTGACAGTGACCTGCGCTACACCGACCCGATCGCATCTGCGTTCTCGTTCAACTCGGCCGTGGGTGCCTGCGAAAGCTGTCGTGGCTTTGGGCGGGTGATTGGTGTGGACTACAACCTGGTGATCCCGAATGACAAAC
The DNA here is from genome assembly GCA_031412185.1 of Betaproteobacteria bacterium. Classification (GTDB taxonomy): domain Bacteria; phylum Pseudomonadota; class Gammaproteobacteria; order Burkholderiales; family Burkholderiaceae_C; genus CAISIP01. The sequence continues at coordinate 2,188 of JANOCN010000826.1, forward strand.
TCACACTGCGTGCAGGTGCCATCAAGCCGATGCAGACACCGGCCTGGAAAGAAGCCCAGGACGACCTGATGCGCCATGCCGAAGACGCAGGCATTCCGCGTGACACACCCTGGAACAAGCTGAAACCCGAGCACCAGCAGTGGATCATCAACGGCTCACCGAACTGGAATGGCAAGTGGAACCAGCACTGGTTTGGCGTCAAGCGTTTCTTCGAGTATCTGGAGACCAAGGCCTACAAGATGCACATCCGTGTGCTGCTGTCCAAGTACCGCAGCTACACGCCCTGCCCGGCCTGCGCGGGCGCGCGGCTCAAGCTGGAGAGCCTGCTCTGGCGCATCGGCAGCAAGCAGGATGCCGACCTGGCCATGGAGCCGGGCAAACGTTTTATGCCGCAGGGTACACGGTGGGACCGCGCGCAACTGGAAGCACTGCCCGGGCTGTGTCTGCATGACTTGATGCTGCTGCCAATAGACCGGCTGCGGCGATTTTTTGATGCGGTGGCGTTGCGGCCCGATCTGCCCGACGCCACGGCTATTTCGGACGGTGAACACAAGGCCTTGAAGCTGCTGTTTGAGGAGATCACCACCCGCCTCAAGTACCTGTGTGATGTGGGCATCGGTTACCTGAGCCTGGACCGCCAGAGCCGCACCCTGTCGGGCGGCGAGGTGCAGCGCATCAACCTGACTACCGCGCTCGGCACCTCGCTGGTGAACACCCTGTTTGTGCTGGACGAGCCCAGCATCGGCCTGCATCCGCGCGACATGCACCGCATCACCCGCGCCATGCTGCGTCTGCGCGACGCCGGCAATACGCTGGTGGTGGTGGAACACGACCCGGCCGTGATGCTGGCCGCCGACCGCATGATAGACATGGGGCCGGGGCCGGGCGAACGCGGCGGGCAGATTGTGTTTGACGGCAGCACGCAGGACCTGCGCAACGCGGACACCTTGACTGGTGCTTACCTGGGCGGCCGCAAGCAGGTTGGCATGGGCTTCAAACGCCTGGTGGCTGCGAATACGCCGCGCCTGATTCTGGAGGGGGTGCGCGAACATAACCTGAAGAACGTGACGGTCGAAATCCCGCTGCAGCGACTGGTGTGTCTGACTGGTGTCAGCGGATCGGGCAAGTCCACGCTGATCCAGGATGTGCTGGCTCCGGCACTGATGCGGCACTTCGGCCGGGCTACCGATGCAGCCGGTGCTTTTGATCGTTTGTTGGGCGCGGACCAGCTGGCCGATGTGGTTTTTGTAGACCAGTCGCCGATTGGCAAGACGGCGCGCTCGAACCCGGTCAGTTATGTTGGTGCGTGGGACGCCATCCGAGAAATTTTTGCCAATGCGCACCTGTCGCGCGAACGCGGTTACACGGCGTCAAAGTTCAGCTTCAACGGTGGCGATGGCCGCTGTGCAACCTGCGGTGGTTCGGGTTTTGAGCATGTGGAAATGCAGTTCCTTAGCGATGTTTACCTGCGCTGCCCCGACTGCGATGGCAAACGCTACCGGCCCGAGATTCTGGAGGTGCGGGTTGAGCGGCGGGTTCCGGTTTCCGTTCGGGCCGAGCCCGACACATCTTTTTCTGCGCCCCCAGAACCGCCTGTCGCCGCCGCTGCAAGGCAATTGATGACGAACCCGACACTGGTAAAAGGCGCACAGGTTCCTGCCTCACGCCTACTCAGTCTTAACGTGGCTGATGTTTTGAACCTGACGGTGAGCGAGGCGGCGCACATCTTTGCGGGCGACCGCGACGTGATCCGTGCCTTGCAACCCATCGTCGATGTGGGGCTGGAATACGTCAAGCTCGGCCAGACAGTGCCCACCTTGTCGGGCGGTGAAGCGCAGCGCCTCAAGCTGGCCGGTTTTCTGGCCGAGGCTGCGCGCAGCGGCAGCTCAAGCCGCCAGCCGTTGGCCAAACGTGGCACGCTTTTCATGTTTGATGAGCCCACCACCGGACTGCACTTTGACGACATCGCGAAGCTTATGCGCGCATTGCGCAAACTGCTCGACGCAGGCCATTCACTGCTGGTGATAGAACACAACCTGGATGTGATCCGCGCCAGCGACTGGCTGCTAGATCTCGGCCCCGAGGGCGGTGACGCTGGCGGAGAAGTGGTGGCGGTTGGCACCCCCGAAGATGTCAGCCAGCACCTAAGCTCGCACACCGGCAAAGCGCTGCGCGAATACGCGGCCTCGGTCGGCCTGGGTTCGCACACCGCCCAGGAAGCAAGGGCGAGCTTGACGACGGAGGGCACCACGAATCGAGGTCACAACCCGAACCCGAATTGGGGTCAGATTCCAATTCAGGACGATCATGCTTCCGGCGATCAAACGCCCCCAACGAAATTGGACTCTGACCCCAATTCCCCCTCCAACGCAATCCAGATCATCAACGCGAAAGAGCACAACCTCAAATCGCTGTCGGTCAACATACCGCGCGGCAAGTTCAACGTTGTCACCGGCGTCAGCGGCTCGGGCAAGTCCACGCTGGCGTTTGACATCCTGTTCAACGAAGGCCAGCGCCGTTACCTTGAGTCGCTGAATGCTTATGCGCGAAGCATCGTGCAGCCGGCCGGTCGGCCCGAAGTGGATGCGGTGTACGGCATTCCACCCACAGTCGCGATTGAACAGCGGCTCTCGCGCGGGGGCCGCAAGTCTACCGTCGGCACTGCGACCGAGGTATGGCATTTTCTGCGTTTGCTGTACGTAAAGCTGGGTGTGCAGCACTGCACGCGCGATGGTGCCGCCGTGGCACCGCAGACGGCGGACAGCATTGCCGCACAGTTGCTCACGGCGTTTCGCGGCCAGCACATCGGGCTGTTGGCACCGCTGGTGATGAACCGCAAGGGTGTCTACACCGAGCTTGCCGACTGGGCGCGCCCGCGTGGCTTCACCCACCTGCGGGTCGATGGCCAGTTTCTGCCCACGACCGGTTTCCCGCGGATTGATCGGTTCAAAGAGCACACCATCGAGCTGCCCGTGGCCAGCCTGGAGGTGACCGCCAGCAATGAGAACCAGTTGCGCGAAGTTTTGTCCAGCGCACTGGTGCATGGCAAGGGTGTGTTGCACGTGCTGAGCGACTTGGGCGGTCTGCGCGCCGCCATGCTAGCCGGTACATCCACGGTGGGCATTGGCAAGCTGCAGGTGTTTTCGACCACACGCGCCTGCCCGGTCTGCAGCACCAGTTACCCCGAGCTCGACCCGCGCCTGTTTTCGTACAACAGCAAACACGGTTGGTGTCCGGAGTGTGTCGGCACCGGTGTACGGCTGACCAAAGAGCAGCGCAAGGCGCTGGACGATTCGGTGCGCGACGATGACACCAATGGTCGCGAACAAACCTTCGCCGAAGTGGAGGTGGAAGACCTGGCGCTTGACGCCTGCCCGGGCTGCCAGGGCACACGCCTGAATACCGTGGCGCGGGCAGTGCGATTCGGTGCGCAACTACCAAGCCTCTCAGCGTCAGCGCCGGTCACCACCGCACCGCTGGGCGTGGGCATCACGGAACTGGCGCGCTTAAGTGTTACGGACATCCGCAAGTGGGTCGAAGCATTACAAGTGGCCGGGCGCATGAGCCAGCGCGAAACAGAGATCGCACGCGACCTGGTGCCCGAAATACGAAGTCGGCTGCTGTTTCTGGAAGAAGTAGGCCTGGGTTATCTGACCCTCGACCGCGGCGCACCAACACTTAGCGGGGGCGAAGCACAACGCATCCGTCTGGCCGCCCAGTTGGGCAGCAATCTGCAAGGCGTGTGTTATGTATTGGACGAGCCCACCATCGGCCTGCACGCCCGCGACAACAAGATCCTGCTGTCGGCGCTGAAAAGCCTGAGCGACAAGGGCAATACGCTGGTGGTGGTGGAGCACGACGAAGACACCATCCGACACGCCGACCATGTGATCGATATCGGCCCTGGTGCTGGCAAACGCGGCGGCACGCTGGTGGCCGAAGGCACGGTGGCCGACATCATGCGCTCAGCCGACTCCCAGACCGGTCGTTACCTGTTGCACGCGATGAAGCACCCGCTACAAGCGCGCAGGAGCGTCGTGGAAACGGGGTTAGCTGAAAAGGGGTCAGATTCCAATTCAGGGCGCGGGTCCCCCGGCGTGGCAAAAAACAGGTCGAAATTGGACTCTGACCCCCTTTCAGCGGCGCCTGCCCAGCAGTATCTGGAGGTCCATGACGCCGTTCTTCACAACCTGCACAACGTCACCGCTGCCTTCCCGCTGGCACGGTTGGTCGCGGTTACCGGTGTCAGCGGCTCCGGCAAATCCACCCTGGCGCGCGACGTGTTGCTGGCCAACGTACAAACCGCAGTGGCCAAACGCAGTACCAAGGCTGGCCGTGATGCGCTGGACGCGGGCGAAAAACTGGCTTGGGTGGGATGCAGCCGCGTCACCGGCTTCGATGCCATCGACCGGGTGCTGGAGGTGGACCAGACGCCTATCGGCAAAACCCCGCGCAGTTGCCCCGCCACCTACATCGGTTTCTGGGACACCATCCGCAAGCTGTTCGCCGACACACTCGAAGCACGTGCACGGGGTTACGCGTCCAACCGTTTCAGCTTCAATACCGGTGACGGCCGCTGCCCGGGTTGCGAAGGCCAGGGCATACGCACGGTGGCCATGAGTTTCCTGCCCGACGTGAAAGTGCTGTGCGAAACCTGTCGGGGCACCCGCTTCAACCCCGAAACGCTGGCGGTGACATGGCGCGGCAAGAACATCGGCGACATCCTGCAGATGGAAGTCGATGAAGCGGTCAGCTTCTTCGCCGCCATGCCGAACATCAGCCACCCGCTGCAGCTGCTCAAGGACGTGGGCCTGGGCTACCTGACGCTGGGCCAGCCGTCACCGACCCTCAGCGGGGGCGAGGCCCAGCGCATCAAGCTGGTGACCGAACTCAGCAAGGTGCGTGACGACATTGCCCGGCGCGGCCAGAAACCACCCCACACCTTGTACGTTCTGGACGAACCCACGGTTGGTCTGCACATGGCCGATGTGGCAAAACTCATCCGGGTACTGCACCGGCTGGTAGATGGCGGGCACAGTGTGGTGGTGATCGAACACGACCTGGACGTAATTGCCGAGGCCGACTGGGTGATTGATCTGGGTCCCGATGGTGGCGACGCAGGCGGGCGTGTAGTGGCTGCAGCGACGCCGGAAGGGGTGGCCCGGCTCGCAACCCACACCGGACAAGCGCTTCTGGCAGTGCTGGCGCGCTAGCGAGACTACGTCAGTAAGCCACCACAAACTCCGCCAGCCGCTGCAGGTCAGGCTCCACACCCAGCCCGGGCGCGTCCGACAACGTGACATAGCCGTCATTCAGTGCAATCGGTAACACCAGTTCGCGCAGCGGATTGGTGTTGGCGTCTACCTCTGCCCAACCGGCATCCGGCCCCGCGCCGCCGAGCGCATGCATCGACGCGGCGAGGCCTACGCCCCCGGCGAGCCAGTGCGGGCAATAGGCCACACCTCGGGCGGCAGCAAGGCGGGCAACCGACAAACCACCACTGATGCCACCCCATTTGCCAACGTCAGGTTGCACAAAACCGAGATACCCGGCGGCAATTGCGTCGGCAAAGGCCTGGTCGCCGCGCAGGTTCTCTCCGGCTGCCAAGGGTACCGTGCTGGCTGCAGCCACAGCAAGCCAGTCTGCGGCTGATTCGTCGGCAGCAATCGGCTCTTCTATCCAGAGGGGTCGGTAAGGCGCGAGTTCGGTTATCCGCCGTGGAGCGTCGTTTGGCGACCAGGCCTGGTTGGCGTCGCACATGATGATGGCGTCTTCTCCCAGGGCGCTGCGCGCCGCTGCGATATTGGCCACGTCCCGTGCCGACCCGAACCCGACTTTCAGCTTGAACGCGGCGTAACCTTCTGCCCGTTTGCGCAACACTGTCTCCACCACCCGGTCGGGGCCGATGCCGCTGGCATAAACGCGAACCCGATTGGTGCCGCCCAGGAATTTCCACAAAGGGGCACCCAGCCGGCGTGCAGTGATGTCCCACAGTGCCTGGTCTGTTGCGCCGGCAATCTGGGCGAACGGGCCTGGTTCACCGCACTGGATTGCCATTTGGCGGGTACGCTGCGCAAGCAAAGCGCGCGCTGGTGCCGGATCGTCGGCGCTGCAGCCCTGCAGCAGTGGCGCGAAGATACCCATCGCCAGCCGGGCTCGGTGTTCCGCACCAACCTGCGGGAAATTACTGAAGACTTCCCCCCAACCGCAAACTCCGTCACTGGCAGTAATCCGCAGCCATACCGCCGGGCGATTGGTCATGGCACCGAACGCGTTTGCCACCGGCTCCGCAATCGGTGCCCGCAATACCCAGCACTCAAGCTTTTCGATGGAAGTTTTCATGGCGCAGTATGGGGGACCCGTCTGGAATGGTGGAGCCCGCGCACACCAGCGCGCCAGCGATGGCCAGATACTATCTGCGAATGATCACCTTTTACAACCGCCTGCACACCCAGCACCACGGCAAGATGGAAATGTTCCGCGGCCAACTGGTGCCGTGTTTCGAGGTTCCGGCACGGGTAGACCATGTGCTGGCCCGGCTCCAGGAGCGCAAACTCGGCCCGGTGCACGACCCGACGAAGTTCGAAGATGCCGTGCTGGCCACCATCCACACACCGGTGTACCTGGCCTTTCTGGAGCGCGCCTGGGACGACTGGGTGGCGCAGGACCCGACCAATGCCACACGTGACGCCTTGCCCTCGGTGTGGCCAAACCACGGTTTGCGTAACGACGTCTTGCCGGCCAACTTTGCGGCACGGTTGGGGCGGTTTGCATTCGACAGCGGCTCACCGCTGACCTCGGGCACCTGGGTCGCCGCGCGCGAAGGCGCGTTTTGCGCCTTGAGCGCGGCCCATGCGGTGGCCGATGGCGCCCGCTCATCATTCGCCCTGATCCGCCCGCCTGGCCACCATGCGGGAGCTGATTTTTTCGGCGGCTACTGCTTTTTGAACAATGCAGCGCTGGCCGCCCAGGCACTGCGTGGCCGTGGCCTGCAACGCGTGGCGGTGCTCGACATCGACTACCACCACGGCAATGGTACACAGGCGATTTTTTATGACCGTGCCGACGTGTTTTTCACCAGCATCCATGGCGACCCGCATACCGAGTACCCATTTTTCCTGGGCTATATGGATGAACTCGGAACCGGTGCTGGAGAGGGATTCAACCTGAACTTGCCCTTGCAGCGCGGCACCGACTTCGCCCACTGGCGGCAGGCGCTGGCCTACGCGTTACAACGCGTGGCAGAATTCGGCGCCCAGGCGTTGGTCATATCGCTGGGGCTGGACATTTTCGAGGGCGATCCGATCTCGGGTTTCAAGTTGACCAGCGATGACTTCCTGCGCGTTGGCGAAGACCTGGCCGGTGCCGGGTTACCGACCGTTTTCGTTTTTGAGGGTGGTTACGCCGTGGCGGAGCTGGGTGTCAACGCGGTCAATGTGTTCGAAGGCTTTTTGCAGCACGCCAAATGAGTCCTACGGCGGTACGCACGGCAGCAGATCACGCCTCGCGAGAAGTCACGCGGCGCTCAACAAGGCGCTCGCAACTTCGACAAACCCGGCCCCGCGTTCACCCTGCGTGACATAACGCGGGAAGTGCGTGAGCTCGGACGCAAAGCGCTGTATGTTAGCCACACCGACCGAATGGGTGAAGGCATCGAACATCAACTGGTCGTTGGTGGAGTCGCCAACGTAGGCCCATTGGTCCATTTCAGCCTGCAGGTCGCGGCCCAACAGTTCGCCCACGATCCAGCGGGCGCCCACCAGCTTGTTGTGGTCACCATACCACCCGTTGATATGGATGCTGCTGACCGTGGCCGACATGCCTTCGCCGCGCATGATCTGCACCACCTGGCCAATGCTGCCTGCATCAAGCTGGGTGAATTCGCTGTGGTCGAAGGCGATATCGGTTTCGCGGCCAGGAGAGTCCTGCGATAACCGGGTACCGGGCACCTTGTGCAAAACCCGTTGGGCCACCGCCTGCATACGGGCAAAGTTCGCAGCTCTGGTTTCAGCGTTCTGCTGGTAAAGCTTGCGCACAGCAGATGGCGCTTGTACTGACGCTGCCCCCGCGGGGGTGCGAATCAGCGCAACCGCCCCGTTCTCGGCCACGATCGCGTCCACCGGCCAGTCGCGGGCAAACGGCTCGCTCCAGCCCGACGGCCTCCCGGTGATGGCGATCACCAGCAATCCAGCGCGTTTCAGATCATCCAACGCCTGCAAGGCGTCGGCAGTGATGGCACCATTCGTCGTGAGCGTGTCGTCGATATCGGTAAAGACGCCGGCGATCCGGCGTCGCTGAGTCGCCGGCCAGACGGACAGGGGCAACATCGCTGCCGTCACTGCAAGTTAACCTGCCGATTGCAAGGCCAGACCCGCATGCTCGCGCAGCGGATGGAAATGGATCTTCGGGAACCGCTCCTGGGCCAGACGCACGTCGTATTGCGAGGTGGTCAGGTAGGCCAGCGTATTGGCCGCGTCGAGTGCCATCCGCATCGGGTAGGCATCGGTAAAAGCGCGCAACTCTTGCGGCGTGTCGGCCGTGATCCAGCGTGCGCCCACGTACTGGCTGGATTCGAGCCGGATGTCGGCGTCGTATTCGCCCTTGAGCCGGTGCTGCACCACTTCAAACTGCAGTTGGCCGACCGCACCGAGCAACATCGGGCCACCCACATTGGGCCGGAACACCTGGATGGCACCTTCTTCGCCGAGCTGGGCCAGGCCCTGCTGCAACTGTTTGGTACGCAGCGGGTTCTTGAGGATCACTGTCATGAACAGTTCAGGCGCAAAAAACGGCAGCCCGGTGAACTGCAAGGCCACACTGCCATCGGTGATGGTGTCGCCCAGTTGCACGCCGCCATGGGTGGTGAAACCCACGATGTCGCCCGCATACGCCTCGTTGACGGCTTCGCGGCGCTGGCTCATGAAGGTGACCACACTGGTAGGGCGCAGTTCCTTGGCGGTGCGCTGTACCTTGAGTTTCATGCCGGGTGTGTATTTGCCCGAACACATACGCACGAACGCAATGCGGTCGCGGTGCGAGGGGTCCATATTCGCCTGCACCTTGAACACCACACCGGCGAAGGCGTCGTCCTCGGGCCGGATTTCCTTGACTACTGGCTGCTTGTTGACCACCAGCGAGCTGGTGCGTGGCTGGGGAGAAGGCGCGAGGTCCACCAGCGCGTCCAGCACTTCCATCACACCGAAGTTATTCACGCCCGAGCCGAAAAATACCGGGGTCTGTTTACCCGCCAGAAAGGCTGACGGGTCCCAGGTGGGCGAAGCGCCCGCAGCAAGTTCCATGCTCTCGATGGCGGTGTCGAACTCGTGGCCAAACCGCGCCTGCAGCGTGGCCGTATCACTCAGTGCCAGGGTGGTGAAGTCTTGTGCGCGTCGGTCACTGCCGGACTCAAACACCGTCATGGCTTGCGACGTCAAATTGATGATGCCGCCAAAGGCCTTGCCCTGGCCGACTGGCCAGGTCATGGGCACGCAGGGCATGCCCAGCTCGCGTTCTATTTCGTCCAGGATATCCAGTGGCTCGCGTACCTCGCGGTCCATCTTGTTCACGAAGGTAATGATGGGCGTGTTGCGTTGGCGGCAGACTTCAATCAGGCGCCGCGTCTGCGCCTCTACGCCATTGGCCGCGTCGATCACCATCAGCGCCGAGTCCACCGCCGTCAGCACGCGGTAGGTGTCTTCGGAGAAGTCCTTGTGGCCGGGTGTATCCAGCAGGTTGATCACATGGTCGCGGTAGACCATTTGCATGACCGAGCTGGCGACCGATATGCCACGCTGCTTCTCGATCTCCATCCAGTCGCTGGTGGCGTGGCGTGTGGCCTTGCGCGCCTTGACCGAGCCTGCTATCTGGATCGCGCCCGAAAAAAGCAGCAGCTTCTCGGTCAGCGTGGTCTTGCCGGCGTCGGGGTGGGAGATTATGGCAAACGTCCGTCTGCGCCGCGTCTCTTCCAGGTTTGTCAGGTTGGCCATGCGGGTAAATTTATCGATAGGTACGCGGGCAAACACGCATATTGTTTTGTCACACACACGCGCCGCGAAACGCCGGATTATCGGTTGGTGGGCCTGCTGATGCGAACACGTCCTGTCTGGCATGATCTTTGGAAGCGTGGTGTCCACATGATTGAACCTGCCGGCCGCTGCGGGCTACCGCAATGGCCTGGTTTGATGAATAGCATCGCAGGCCGACAGGGACAAAGTGAACTGAGGATTTCCGTAGGCGGTATATTTTTGTCCTCTCGGGGGAAAAGTTGTCATCTGCTGGCGCGCCCCGTTCTGCAAACCGACCTGGAGCCGGGTTAGAATTCGCAGCTTCCGAGGAGCGTTGCAGTTCACACAGCAGTGAACGAGGCTCGGACAGCATGGGTTCCCAGTCATAGGGCCTCCATCGCACCAACGGCGCTCATCCACTGGTCTGTGTGGTGAGCTTCTCCCCCGGAGTGCTGCCTTTCAACCAGTGGTTTGTTCTATTCAACCATTGGAGTGAGCCATGAGCGCCGTATTGAAACCGATCAAAAACCAGGACTACGAAATTGCCGACCTGAGCCTTGCCGCCTGGGGCCGCAAGGAACTGAACATTGCCCAGACTGAAATGCCCGGTCTGATGGCGATTCGCGAAGAGTTCGCGAAAACGCAGCCGCTCAGAGGTGCGCGTATTACCGGTTCCCTGCACATGACGATACAGACCGGTGTTCTGGTCGAGACGCTGCAAGCGCTGGGCGCACAAGTGCGCTGGGCGTCGTGCAATATATTCTCCACCCAGGACCACGCTGCTGCCGCTCTGGTGGCAGCCGGTACGCCGGTGTTTGCTTATAAGGGTGAAAACCTGACCGATTACTGGGATTACACGCACCGTATCTTCGAATTCGGCCCCAAGGGCTCGAAAACCGAAGGCCCCAACATGATCCTGGACGACGGTGGCGATGCGACGTTGCTGATGCACCTGGGCTCGCGTGCCGAAAAAGACATCAAGGTACTCGCCAAACCTGGCAGCGAAGAAGAAATCTGCCTGTTCAACGCGATCAAGGCCAAGCTGAAACAGGACCCTACCTGGTACAGCCGCCGCCTCAAGCAGATTATTGGTGTGACCGAGGAAACCACGACGGGCGTGCTGCGACTGAACGAAATGTCTGCCAAGGGCACATTGTCCTTGCGTGCCATCAACGTCAATGATTCGGTGACCAAGTCCAAGTTCGACAATCTGTACGGTTGCCGCGAATCGCTGGTCGACGCCATCAAACGCGCCACCGATGTGATGATCGCCG
>JANOCN010000827.1:0-4180 GCA_031412185.1 Betaproteobacteria bacterium
AGCTACACCGACATCTATGTTCACAGTGCACGGCGCTTCAAAGCGGATAATCTGCCAGCGGTCTACCTTGCCCTGGTAGGCCCGCGCCTCACGCATCTGGCCGGCCCAGAACGGGGGTGCATCAATGTCCTGCATCCAGCGCGTGACGGTCGCGAAACGGTCGCCATGGGTTGCGACAAACGGCGCTTCCGCGACCTCGCGGTTGCCGATGCTGGAGCCATGCACAAAAGTTTCATGCGTCAGATCCATCAGGTTGTCCACCACCAGCCGGTAGTCGCACTTGACGGTGATAAGTTTGCCGTCGCCCGCCCAGGCGGGGTCGTCGTTCCAATGCATGTCAGGTACCAGCGCCGGGTCGGCTTTGGCCGGGTCACCTGGCCAGACCCACACAAACCGATGCCGCTGCAGCACCGGAAAACTGCGCACGCAGGCAGAAGGGTTAAGCGTCTCCTGGCTCGGCATGTGGGTGCAGCGCCCCTGCACGTTGTAGACCAGCCCGTGGTAACCGCAAGTGAGTTCGTCGCCGTCCAGGTGCCCCAGAGATAGCGGCATCAACCGGTGCCAGCACGCGTCTTCGAGCGCAGCGGGTTTGCCATCAAGCGTGCGGAACAGCACCATTTTCAGATTGCAGATGGTGCGCGCCAACAAGCTGCGCCCGACTTCAATGTCGTAGGCGGCGGCATACCACGCATTGAGCGGAAAAAGCTGCTTGCTGCGATTCATGGATACGCAATGTATACAGCAATAGAGAAATGTCAAGATTTTTTGCCAAGTATTCGGGTTATCACTGAATTTCTGTATTCATGAACTGCCATTTTTTGAACTAGTATCGGGACCATCCGCATACTCCATGAGGTTCCCATGACCCAGCTTCCGGCCCGTTACGACCATGTTGGCAGCTTTCTGCGCCCCAAATACCTGCTCGACGCACGCGAACAAAAAGCCAGCGGCAACATCACGGCGGAGCAACTGCGCGTGGTGGAAGACAAAGCCATCACCGAGATCGTGAAATTCCAGCAAGACGTGGGCCTGAAAAGTGTGACCGACGGTGAATTTCGCCGAACCTATTTCCACATCGACTTCCTCGAACAGATCGGCGGCGTCAAGACTGACATCCCGGTCACCTTTATCCGGGCGGACGGCTCGCAGGAGCTGGCACCGCCGGTGATGAAAGTGATCGACAAGGTGCGGCACGTGAAAGATATCCAGCTGGACGATTTCAACTACCTGAAGTCCCAGGTCTCAGCCAGCAATACGCCCAAGGTGACGATTCCCTCACCCACCATGCTGCATTTCCGCGGAGGTCGTGCCGGCATCAGCAAGCAGCACTACCCCGAACTGGACCCGGACTTCTACCAGGACGTGGCGAATGCCTATGGGGATGAGCTGCGTTCTCTGGCCGCGGCCGGATGCACCTACGTCCAGATGGACGACACCAACCTGGCTTATCTGTGCGATGAAAAAATGCGCGAAGCCGCACGTTCGCGTGGCGACGATCCGAATGAGCTGCCGCATCGCTACGCGAAATTCATCAACCTGGTGGTGGCGCAAAAACCCCCCGGCATGTTGCTGGCCATGCACCTTTGCCGTGGCAACTTCAAGAGCACTCACGCGGCATCCGGCAACTACGAACCGGTGGCCGAAGCCCTGTTGAAGGAGATGAACCTGGACGCCTACTTTATGGAGTACGACAACGACCGCAGTGGCGACTTCAAGCCCTTGCGTTACCTGCCCAAAGGGAAAACCGTGGTTCTCGGGCTGGTAACCACCAAGTTCGGCGCGCTCGAATCAAAGGACGAGCTCAAGCGCCGTATTGACGAGGCAGCACGCTACGCTCCGATCGAGCAGTTGGCGCTGTCGCCGCAATGCGGCTTCTCCAGCACCGTACACGGTAACGACATTGCGGTGGAAGCCCAGCGCTCCAAGCTGCGTCTGGTTGTGGAAACGGCCCAGGAAGTGTGGGGCAGCACCTGATTTACAGTGCAGTCGCAGTCCCCCAGCGCGCCAGTGCCGTATCGTCAGCAACGCGCGCATCGACCCAGCGCGCGCCCTCCGGCGTCTGTTCCTTCTTCCAGAACGGGGCCTGGGTCTTGAGGTAGTCCATGATGAACTCGCAGGCCTGAAAACTCTGGCCGCGATGGGCCGATGTCACGGCCACCAGCACGATCTGGTCCAGCGGTTGCAGCAGGCCGATCCGGTGCACCACCCGCGCCGCGTAGATGTCGAAACGCCGCTGCGCCTCGTCAATCATGGACTCGATGGATTTTTCGGTCATGCCGGGATAATGTTCCAGCTCCAGCGTGCTGACCGTGGCACCCTCGTTGCGGTCACGCACCGTACCCACAAAGCTGCATACCGCGCCTACACGTTTATCGTGGGCGCGCAATGCCGCTACCTCGTCGGCAAGGTTGAAATCAGCGCTCTGGATTGTTACGCGGGGGACCACCATTGCGCCATTGTGGCACTGCCACGAGGGCCGCAAACGCCCGGGCGACCGATGTATCAGGACCTTGCGATGCCCTGTGTTCGTGTCGCTGGCGCTGGCGAAGTGGGGATTCTGAAGACCGCCATGGGTGTGATGCCTGGGATCATGGGTTTGAATTTCCAATCCCCGGTAAAGCTCAGGGCGGCTTGCGGGCCACGATGAAAACCCGGATGTCCTTGCCCCGGGTGCCGTGCCGCTCGACCGACACGATCTCCATGCCCTGCCGGGCGATGGCGGACTGCAGGCGATCCCCGTTGAAGCTCAGCACGTGGGGTGCTTTGCCAATGGCGCGCATCAGCGGCAGCGCCAGGTAGGGGACGAGCGGATTCATCTCGGCGATGCAGGGCGTCTTGGAGATCAACAAGCCGCCCGGCCGCAAGGCCTGCATCGCAAGCTGCAGCGCATGGTCGAGATCGCTCACCAGATGCAGCAGGTTGAATGCCAACACCACGTCGTATGTGCCTTGCCCCAACACCGGCGCATCGGCGTCGGCCACCGCGAAGCTCAGTTGCGGCATCGGCCGGGCTGCCAGCTTCTCGCAGGCGATGGCGATCATCGCGGCCGAAACGTCGGTGGCCAGCAGGCGCCGGGTTGACGGAGCCAGGCGCAGCGCGGTGGTGCCGGTGCCACAGCCGATCTCCAGTACGTCCTGCTCGGCCGACAGGAAGGCCTGCACGCGCCGCAGCGTGGTCTCGTACCCCGCCATGTCCGCGATCGGGTCGGCCGCGTACTTGCGCGCAATGCGATCCCAGAAAGCGGCCTTGCCAGCGGCCGAGGCGCTCTGCGCGGGCAGTGGTGAGGCGTCAGAGCGCGAGACGATGGTGGGGGATGTCATGTGTAACGGGCATAGAAGTTGAGCAAGAGGCAACAGCGCGATGCTATCCATGCACAGGGCCGCAGGCAATGGCGGAAATTTGCAGTGAAGATATACATTTACGTATGGAAAAGATCGACTGGAACCAGCTCAGAGCGTTTCTGGAGACCGCTGAAACCGGTTCACTGTCGGCGGCTGCCCGCAAGCTGGGCCTGACCCAGCCCACCCTGAGCCGCAGGTGTTTGCGATCGAAGAGCGCATGGGCGTGACCCTGTTCGAGCGCGTCGGCAAGGCCATGGCGCTCACCCGCACCGGGCTGGACCTGCTGGAACACGCCCGCGCCATGGGCGTGGCCGCCGAAGCTCTGGGCCTGGCCGCCGCCGGTCACTCGCAAGCCGTCGAGGGCGTGGTCTCGGTCTCGGCCAGCGACGCGGTGGCCGCCCACATCCTGCCACCGCTGGTACGGCAGCTGCGCGAGCAGGAACCGGGTATTGCTATCGAGGTGATTTCGTCCAACGCGCTGAGCGACTTGCTGCGGCGCGAAGCCGACATCGCCATTCGCCACGTCAAGCCAGAGCAGCCAGACCTGATCGCCCAGCTGGTCCGCCAGGCCGCGGCCAGTTTCTATGCGTCCGAAGACTGGGTCAAGGTCCACGGACATCCGCGCAGCGCCGGAGAAGCGGCGCACCTGCCCTTCGTGGGCTCCGACCGCTCAGGCCAGTTCCTGACCTATCTGCGCCAGCACGGCCTACCATTGAGCGAGGCGAACTTCAGCTGCTACGCCGATCACTCGGTGGCCCACTGGGCCTTGGTACGACAGGGAATGGGCATCGGTGCCATGATGGACGAGATCGCCCGCGCTACACCCGGCATCGTGCGCG
>JANOCN010000828.1:0-2791 GCA_031412185.1 Betaproteobacteria bacterium
CGGCGTCTACTGGAGCGACGGCCACCAGAGCGGCTGGCAGACAGCAGTGCCGGTGCCGGTGGTCAACGCTACCGGTGCGGGCGACGCACTCATGGCGGGCCTGGTGCATGCCAGCCTCGGTGGCGCAGGGTTGGCGCAGGCGGTGCGCTTTGCCATGGGCTGCGCCGCACTTACCTTGACTGCAGCGCAGGCCAACCATCCTGGCTTGTCGGTCGCGGTGGTGGGACAACTGCTAGATTCGGTTGAATGAACCCCAAGCCCAGCATGGACCACCACCCCTATCTCGACCTCCATCCTGAAGTGGCCCAGGCGCTAGCCGCCGGGCAACCGGTCGTGGCGCTGGAGTCCACCATCATCGCGCATGGCATGCCGTATCCACAGAACGTGGCGACCGCCCTGCAGGTCGAAGCCGAGATCCGCGCCCACGGTGCCGTGCCAGCCACGATTGCGATCATCCGGGGGCGGCTGAAAGCGGGGCTGATGCCGGACGACATCGAACTACTGGGCAAAGACGGCGCCGCAGTACCCAAGGTAAGCCGGCGCGACATTCCTTTTGTAGTGGCGGCGGGCCAAAGTGGCGCGACCACCGTGGCCGCCACGATGCTGATCGCGGCTATGGCGGGCATCCGCATCTTTGCCACCGGAGGTATTGGTGGGGTGCACCGGGGTGCGGCCACGAGTTTCGACGTGTCGGCTGATCTGCAGGAGCTGGCGCAGACCCAGGTGGCGGTGGTGTGTGCCGGTGCCAAGTCGATTCTGGACCTGCGCCTGACACTGGAATACCTGGAGACCCATGGCGTGCCGGTGGTGGGCTATCGCACCAGCATGCTGCCGGCCTTTTATACGTCCGAGAGCGATTGCAAGGTCGACTACCGCTTGGACACAGCGCACGAGATCGCACACGCGCTGCAGGCCAAATGGGACATGGGGCTCCACGGCGGCATGGTGATCGCCAACCCGGTACCGGCAGAGTTTGCAATGCCACGCGATTTGATCGACGCGGCGATCCGGCAGGCGCTGGATGAGGCCGACCAAAAACGCATCAGCGGCAAGGACAGCACGCCATTCCTGCTGGCACGGGTAAGCGCGTTGACCGGTGGCGACAGCCTCGCGACCAACATCCAGCTGGTTCTGAACAACGCGCGTCTGGCGGCGGCTATCGCAGTGAGTTTTGCGCAGTTGGGTGGTTATGATGGCGCTGCGACAGCGAAAAACAAGCTGCTGTAGTCCGCAGCGTCGGCTGCAGCGTTATCGGGAAACCCCGGATTGTGGTCCGGGTTGTTCAAGCCTAGGCTTGGATCTTGCATTACCTGCCCTGCTCTTTGGCTCACCCTTCGGCCCATTAACCCGGTGCCTTAACTTCGAAAGACCTGAACATGAACCTGAAACCCCAACTCGCAGTATTGGCCCTCGCGGTCACCGCAGCCATGTCCGCCCGCGCCGAGCCGGCCATTATTTATGACATGGGTGGCAAGTTTGACAAGTCGTTCAACGAAGCCGCCTACAACGGCATGGAGCGCTGGAAGAAGGAAACCGGCAAGACCTACCTGGAGTTCGAGGTAACCAATGAAGCCCAGCGCGAGCAGGCGATCCGCCGCATGGCCGAAAAAGGTGCCAGCCCCATCATCGCGATGAGCTTCAGCCAGGCATCGGCGATTGAAAAGGTAGCCAAGGATTTCCCGAAACTGAACTTTGCCATCATCGACATGGTGGTCGACCTGCCCAATGTGCAGTCGGTGGTTTTCAAGGAACAGGAAGGCAGCTTTCTGGTGGGCATGATGGCCGCTATGGCCAGCAAGACCGGCAAAGTGGGTTTTGTGGGTGGCATGGACATACCGCTGATCCGCAAGTTTCAATGCGGGTATGAGCAGGGTGCCAAATACGGCAACGGAAAGGCCGAAGTGTTTGGCAACATGACTGGCACCACCGGCGCTGCCTGGAACGACCCGGCACGCGGCGGTGAGCTGGCCAAAGCCCAGTTTGCCAAAGGTGCCGACGTCATCTTCGCGGCAGCAGGTGGTACCGGCATGGGTGTGTACCAGGCAGCCAAGGACGGCGGCAAGCTGGCGATTGGTGTCGACAGCAACCAGAACCATCTGCAGCCCGGCACCATGCTGACCTCTATGCTCAAACGCGTGGACGTTGCCGTCTACAACGTGTCCAAAGCCCACAAGCCGGGCATGTCGGTGTTGGGCCTGAAAGAAGGCGGTGTCGACTTCGCCATGGACAAGAACAACGAAAAGCTGGTGTCGGCCGACATGAAGAAGAAGGTCGAGGCCGCCAAGGCCGACATCATCAGCGGCAAGATCAAGGTAGCTGACTACATGGCAGCCAACGCCTGTAAGTACTGAAGCCTTGCGGGACAGACCGAAGTTACATGCAATGAACTTCGCTCTGTCCCCAACTGATCACGCACCCGGGCTCCTTGCTACAAGCGCAACGAATTAGCCGTGCCTTCATTAGCTCAGGCACCCGGAACCTGGCGAAACCGGACCTCATGACGAGCGTTTCGTCCCGCGACGGCCCACCTGCGGTCGAGATGGTCGGCATCAGCAAGCGGTTTGGCGCGGTGTTGGCCAACGCGGACGTCAACCTCACGGTGCGGCAAGGCACGGTGCACGGTATCGTGGGGGAAAACGGGGCCGGCAAAAGTACGCTGATGTCGGCCCCGTTTTCCCCCACGATACCGTGCACCGTACCCCGTCGCACCTTGAGGTTGACGTCCGCGTTGGCCAACACCGCGCCAAACCGCTTGCTGATGCCGACCATCTCGACCGCAGGTGGGCCGTCG
>JANOCN010000829.1:0-3673 GCA_031412185.1 Betaproteobacteria bacterium
GCAGTTTGATTTTTCAGTGCGGCAGCATGGTAGGCGTCTCCAACGCCTAAACATGCTCCTGCTTTACCAGTGCCACAACGAGCAATCCTGGCAAGACAACCAGAAAATCGGTCGTTGAGGCCATAGTCCAGCGCGGCGATATTCTGGGGCGACCAGAACCAAAGGGGTCACATGCAATTCCACTTGAACGGCTTCAGGACCGGCGACCCCAGTCTTCTGCATGCTGCAGATTCGGCATCTGTACATGGAACCGAACTGCCTGGGCAAACCGATGTCTTGATCGTTGGTTGTGGCCCCGCAGGCCTTACGCTTGCTGCGCAACTGGCGGCTTTTCCAGACATCCGCACAGTTATCGTGGAGCAGAAACCTGGCCCCTTGCAGTTGGGTCAGGCTGACGGTGTCGCTTGCCGCACGATGGAGATGTTTGAAGCTTTCGGATTTGCACACCACGTCTTGAAAGAGGCCTACTGGGTGAATGAGACGACCTTCTGGAAGCCGGATGGTGCACATGGCGCGGACAAGAGTCGCATTGTGCGCAGCGGACGTGTGCCGGATGTGGAGGAAGGTCTCTCGCACATGCCGCACGTGATTCTCA
Organism: Betaproteobacteria bacterium; assembly: GCA_031412185.1. Lineage (GTDB taxonomy): Bacteria > Pseudomonadota > Gammaproteobacteria > Burkholderiales > Burkholderiaceae_C > CAISIP01. Next base: position 596 of record JANOCN010000829.1, read on the forward strand.
ACCAGGCGCGCATCCACGACTTCTATCTGGAGAAAATGCAGAAGTCGGCCGCGCGACTTGTGCCGCACTACAGCCGTCGCCTTGCGAAGCTTGAACGAGATAGTGATGCATCAAGCCGATACCCTGTGGCGGCGCAGTTCGAGCGGCAGGATGAAGGCCACACCAATGCGGTGGAAACCATTCGCGCCCGCTATGTCGTGGGCTGTGACGGTGCGCGTAGCGCTGTGCGCCAATCCATGGGGCTGGCGCTCAAGGGCGATTCTGCAAACCATGCGTGGGGCGTCATGGATGTGCTGGTGAACACCGACTTTCCTGATATTCGTTTCAAGGCATTGATCCAGTCCGCAAGCGAAGGCAGTGTCGTGCTGATTCCACGTGAAGGCGGCTACATGGTGCGTATCTATGTAGAGATGGACAAGCTGAGCGTTGACGAGCGCGTCGCTGCGCGCAATATCACCATTGAGCAATTGATTGCCGCCGCCCAGCGCATTTTCTATCCCTACACCCTGGATGTGAAAGAAGTAGCCTGGTGGTCAGTGTATGAAATCGGTCAGCGACTCTGCGACCGGTTCGATGATGTAGCGCCAGCGCAACGGCAATATGGCTTGCAGCCCGTGCCGGACGCACGCCTGCCACGCATTTTCATTGCAGGCGATGCCTGCCACACACATAGCCCCAAGGCGGGGCAAGGCATGAATGTGTCGATGCAGGACGGATTTAATCTGGGCTGGAAGCTCGCTGCCGTACTGCAAGGGCGTAGTCCGCCAGGCCTTTTGCATACCTACTCCGCCGAGCGACAAGCGGTAGCCCGGGAACTCATCGATTTCGACCGCGAATGGGCGGCGATGCTCAGTGGCGGTGCAAGCAATGATCCCAGCGCGGTGCAGCGGTATTTCGTGCAGCATGGCCGCTACACGGCGGGCACGGCAACGCGCTACAAGCCCGCGCTGCTGACCGGTGCTGCAACGCACCAGCACTTGGCGGAAGGTCTTGCAATTGGTACGCGTTTCCATTCGGCACCCGTGGTCCGCCTGGGCGACGGTAAGCAAATACAACTCGGCGAGACGCTATTGGCGGATGGCCGCTGGCGCTTGATGGCGTTTGCCGGTCACAGCGATAAAGCCGACGCTGGGTCACCCATTTCCGAGCTCTGCAAGTTTCTCAGCGAATCGCCCGATTCTCCCGTCCGGCTCTATACACCTGCAGGTGCCGATGTGGATGCCGTATTCGATCTACGCGCCGTGTTCCAGCTAAGCCATCATCAGCTTGCCGTCACTGCCATGCCCGAATTACTGTTTCCCCGCAAAGGTCGATACGCAATACGTGACTACGAAAAGGCGTTTTGTGCTTTGAACGATGTTGCGCGAGACATCTACGCCCAGCGCGGCATTGACCGAGAACAAGGCTGCCTGGTGGTAGTGCGCCCCGACCAATACATCGCGCATGTGCTGCCAATTGGCGACACCGCTACGCTGGCAAACTTCTTTGCTGGTTTCATGCTGAAGACGCTTAACCAATAGCCCAGAATCCTCACGTATCGGTCTCGTCCCAGCCTCGTGGGCGACGCGCCGTGCGTTCCGCGCGCTCTTGCGCCATCTGCTCTTCCAGTTGCAGGCGGCCCTCTTTGATCACTGCGATAAGTTTGGTGCGGTCTTTGTAATGCGGGTGCAATTTTTCGAACAACGCCAGGTTGTGGGCCCGGAAACGCATGGCAGTCTGGCGCGCTTCGTGGGGGCTGTGGCCCAGCAGCTCCAGCACGCTGCGGCCACTGCGCAGGCTGGACTCGAACAACTCGCGCTCGACCCGCAGCACACCACGGCTGCGCAGCTTGTTCCAGTGGGTCACGTCGCGCGCGCGGGCAACGATCTGGAGCTTTGGAAAGTGCGCATGCACCAGGTCCACAATCTCCAGCGACTGCTCTACGTCGTCCACCGCCAGCACCAGCACTTTTGCCCGGCCGGCTCCGGCCGTGCGCAGCAGGTCAAGCCGTGACGCGTCGCCGTAAAACACCCGGTAGCCCAGGTTGCGTGCGCTCTCTATCATCTCGGCATCGTGGTCCAGCACGGTGCAGGCGATGCCCTGTGCCAGCATCAGCCGGGCCACGATCTGGCCGTAGCGTCCGAAGCCGGCAATCACGATCGGGGCGTCTTGCGGTTCCGAGATCTCGTCCATGGTTACGCTGCCCATACGTGCATAACGCGGCAGCAGCAATTTGTCGATAACCACCAGCAGCAGTGGCGAGACCAGCATCGACACCGCCACCGCACCAATCAGCAGCGACGCGGTGGCGGGCTCGAACACGCGGGCTCCACTGGCGGTCTGAAACACCACAAAGGCGAACTCACCGCCTTGGGCCAGCAGCAAGGTAAACACCGGCCGGTCCTGAACCGGCAACTGCATCTGGCGCGCCAGCGTATAAATAACGACACTTTTTAGCACCAGGAAGCCCGCCACTATGGCGGCCATCAGCCAGGGTGAGGCCGCAAGCACCCCAAAGTCGATGCTCATGCCCACGGCGATGAAAAACAGGCCCAGCAGCAACCCCTTGAAGGGTTCAATGTCGGTCTCCAGCTCGCGCCGGTACTCGCTTTCGGCCAACAGCACACCGGCCAGAAAAGCCCCCAACGCCATTGACAGCCCCACCAGCTGCATCAACCCGGCGATACCCACCACCAGCAACAGCGACGCGGCAGTAAATATTTCGGGCGTTCTGGAGCGTGCGATCCAGCGCAACAAGGGGCGCAACAGCAGGCGTCCGCCCAGTATGATGCCCGCGATCACACCAACGATCTTGGCCGCTTCCAGGGCCGGATTGGCGGCTGCAGCACCATCGGCGGGCAAGGCGGCAACACCCAACAAAGGCAACAGGGCGAGGATGGGTATGGCGGCCACGTCCTGGAACAGCAGGATAGAGAACGCCGCCTGCCCGCTGGACGTGGGCATCAGGTTGCGTTCCCCCATGACTTGCAACGCGATGGCGGTGCTGGAGAGCGCCAGCCCCAGCCCGGCTACCAGGGCGGTCTTCCAGCCGACACCCAAGGCCATCGCCAGCGCAGTCAACACCACGGCGCAACCCAA
>JANOCN010000830.1:0-5296 GCA_031412185.1 Betaproteobacteria bacterium
CCGTCACGGTGGCGTTCAAGGCACGGTTGTTCAACATCGGCGCCGAGGGCCAGCTCTACGCAGGCGAGCTCGCCGCGGTCGCCGTCGGCGGATTGCACGGCGGCTCAGGCTTCGGCGTGCCGCCGGCTGCGCTCTTCGTGCTGATGCTGCTCGCGGCCGCTGCCGCCGGCGCGCTCGTGCTGCTAGGCCCGGCGCTGCTGAAAACCCGGCTTGGCGTCGATGAGGTCGTGACCACCCTCCTTCTCAATTTCATCGTGCTGCTGGGCGTATCGGCCTTGCTCGATGGTCCGCTGAAGGACCCCACGGCGCTGGGCTGGCCGCAAAGCGTGACGCTCAAGCCCGAGCTCGAGCTGGCCAAGCTCGTCACCGGCACGCGTGTGCACACCGGCCTGCTGGCCGGCGCGGCGTTGGCGGTGGCCTTGTGGGCCCTGTTCAAGTACAGCCTGCCGGGTTTCGACATCCGCGCGGCAGGCGCCAATGCGCGCGCGGCCGCATTTGCCGGTGTGCCAGTCACCCGGACGATGGTGCTGGTCGCGCTGCTTTCCGGCGCACTGGCCGGGATCGCCGGTGCCGTCGAAGTCGCGGGCCGGGCCGGCTACGTGACGCTCGACATGTCACCGGGCTATGGCTACACGGGCATCGTCATCGCCATGCTGGCGGGCCTCCATCCCCTGGGCGTGGTGGCGGCGGCCGTCTTCGTGGGCGGCATGCTGGTCGGCGCCGACAGCATGAGTCGCGCCATCAATGTGCCGAGCTACATCGCCGATGTCATCGTGGCCGCATCGCTGATCTCCGTGCTGGTGGCGACGCTGCTGACGCAATACCGGGTGAGACGCGGATGAGCGATTTCCTGGTGCTGGCGAACCCCGAATTCTGGGTCGCGGTGTTCCGGATCGGCACGCCCCTCATCCTGGGCACGCTCGGCGTACTGCTGTGCGAACGGGCCGGCGTGCTGAACCTGGGCATCGAGGGCATCATGGTGGCGGGCGCCTTCACGGGCTGGCTCGCCGTCTACCTCGGCGCGCCCCTGTGGGGCGGCGTTCTCGTCGCGGCCCTTGTCGGCGCGTTGTTCGGCCTGCTGCATGCCCTGCTCACCGTCGGCCTCGCGTTGTCGCAGCACGTATCGGGGCTCGGCATCACGCTGTTGGCCACCGCGCTGAGTTACTACGGCTACCGCGTGAGTTTCCCCAAGGTCAGCACGCCGCCCACCATCACACCGTTTGCCACCATGGACGGCTTGGGTGTGCCGGTTCTGGCGCAGCAAACGCCCCTCACGCTGCTGGCCCTGCTGCTGGTGCCGCTGATCGCCTACCTGCTGTACCGCACGCCGATGGGTCTGGCCATCCGGATGGTGGGCGAAAACCCGCACGCGGCCGAGGGCCAGGGCGTCAACGTGGTGGCGGTGCGCACCGGTGCCATCGTGGCTGGTTCGGCATTGATGGGTGTCGCCGGGTCGTTCCTGACGCTGTCGGCTTTCAACGCGTTCTTTTTCAACATGGTCAACGGGCGTGGCTGGATTTGCGTGGCGCTGGTCGTATTTGCCTCCTGGAGGCCCGGCAAGGCGCTGCTGGGAGCTTTGTTGTTCGCATTTTTCGATGCCTTGCAGTTGCGGCTGCAGCAGTCGGGTTCTGCCATGTTGCCCTACCAGATGTACCTGATGTTGCCGTATGTGTTGTCCATCCTGGCGCTGGTGCTGGTGGCGCGAAAGGCCAGTTACCCGCAGGCCTTGATGAAGCCTTACCGCAAGGGTGAACGGTAAGATGGGGGCCGCCACATTGGCGCGGCGAATTCAGGACAGGACCCGAGAGAAATTGATGACTGCGGCATACCAGAAAACCGGCAACACCCGCCTCGCGGTCGAGGTCCGCAACGCCTCGCTGATCTATAACCCGGACGAAGCGCCGGTGCACGCGTTATCCAATATCGACCTGGCCATCGAGCCGGGAGAGTTTGTATCGCTGATCGGCCCGTCGGGCTGTGGCAAAACCACACTGTTGCGCGTGATTGCCGACCTGGAGCACATCACCTCTGGCAGTGTGCTGGTAAACGGTGTCTCCCCGCATGACGCACGGTTGGCCCGTGCCTATGGCTACGTGTTCCAGGCACCGGCGCTGTTCCCCTGGCGCACGGTGCTGGGCAACGTGCGGCTGCCGCTGCAGATCCAGGGCAAATCGGCATCTGAGAGCCAGGGAATTGCGATGGAGCAACTGGCCCGTGTGGGCCTGGCCGGGTTCGAGGGAAAGTACCCCTGGCAGCTTTCGGGTGGCATGCAACAACGCGTGTCGATTGCACGTGCGCTGTCGTTCGAGCCACGTATTCTGATGATGGACGAGCCGTTCGGCGCGCTGGACGAAATTACCCGTGACCGGCTCAACGAACAGCTCCAGCAGCTCTGGCAGCGCGAACGGCGCACGGTGGTGTTTGTGACCCACTCGATTGCCGAGGCGGTGTACCTGTCCAGCCGCATCGTGGTGATGTCGCCGCGGCCCGGGCGTATCGTGAAGGTCATCAACTCCACGCTACCCGACGAGCGCCATCTGGGACTGCGCGACTCTTCAGAGTTTGTCGCGCTCGCCCATCTGGTCAGGGAGGCGCTTGCCGATGGCCACCCCTGAGGCGGTGAATCTTTCTGCTGCGCCTGGCCGTCCCGGGCCGATGCGCAAGCGCCTGCAGCAGCAAGCACTCCCGGTAGCAGTGATTCTCGCCTGCGGCTTGCTGTTCTGGTACGGCCTGACCGTGGCCATGAACGCCGCCGGCGCCATCGAACGTACGCTCGATCCCCAAGGAGTGTGGACGTGGCACGAGCTGGTGGCAACCACCATGGCGATGGAGCGCCCGGTGGTCCCCGCACCGCACCAGGTCGCGGCGGACCTGTGGACCAGCCTGACCGGATGGCCAGTGGACTCGCCGCGCAATTTGTTGTTCCATGTGGCGGTGACGGCGCAATCCACGCTGGTGGGATTTGCCATGGGCACCGTACTCGGGCTGGTGCTGTCGGTATGTATCGTGTTTTCACGCACCCTCGACCGCGCGCTGCTGCCCTGGATCGTGGCGTCGCAATCGGTGCCGGTGTTGGCCATTGCGCCTATCGTCCTGGTGATCCTGGGCAGCATGGGATTCTCCGGCGTCGCCCCCAAAGCGGTGATCGCGATGTACCTGTGTTTCTTTCCGGTTACGGTTGCCATGGTGCAAGGCCTGCGTTCACCGCAGGTGATAGAGACCGAAATGCTGCATACCTACGCCGCGTCCAGGTGGCAGGCGCTGTGGATGTTGCGCCTGCCGGCCGCCCTGCCCTTCTTGTTTCCGGCCCTGCGGGTCGGCATCGCGGCCGGGCTGGTGGGCGCGATGGTGGCTGAACTGCCCACTGGCGCGCAGGCCGGTCTGGGGGCGCGCCTGTTGACTGGCTCCTACTATGGGCAGACGGTACAGATCTGGTCGGCGCTGGTGATGTCGGCGCTGCTCGGGCTGGTGCTCACGGCCATCATGGCCGGTATCGAAAACCTGGCCCTGCGCAACCGGAGGCTGGCATGACGGCCGCGCGCAGCCCAATCGCCACGCGCAAACCAAGCGGATGGTCCACGTTGGGCCTGGTGGCCGCATCGCTATTGGCGGCCATTCTTTTCCTGATGTCGCCCCTGGCGTCGGGCGAGGCACCCCCACAGGGTCTGTTCTGGTTCACCACGACCGCCCTGCTGGTGCTCGCCGTAACCGGCGTGCGGCGGCTCGCCGCACTCGATGGCCACCGCGCGTATGCGCCTCTCACAGCAGCCCTTTTTGGCGTGTGGATTGTCTATTTCTGGCAACTGCTGACAGTTGCACTGGAGGTGCCGCGTGTGTTGTTGCCCGCGCCCTGGCTGATCCTGCAATCGCTGGTGGACCGCCTTCCAACATTGGGCAACGACTTTGTGCAAACCGTCGTGAAGGCGGTCTTGATCGGTTGGGTGCTGGGCTCAGCGCTGGGTTTTGGCGTGGCGATTGCCATCGACCGGCTGCCGTTTTTGCAGCGTGGCCTGTTACCGATTGCGTCGCTAACCAGCACCATTCCGCTGGTGGGCGTGGCACCGATTGCGGTGATGTGGTTCGGCTTTGACTGGCCATCCAAAGCCGCCGTGGTGGTGCTGATGACGTTTTTCCCCATGCTGGTCTCCACCCTGGCGGGATTGCAGGCGTCTACCCGGCTGGAACGAGAGCTGATGCACAGCTACGCGGCCAGTTACGGCCGCACGCTGTGGTCGTTGCGCCTGCCGGTGGCGCTGCCATTCATTTTTAGTGCGCTCAAGGTCAATGCCACGCTGGCCTTGATTGGCGCCATCGTGGCCGAGTTTTTCGGCTCGCCTACGTCCGGCCTCGGATTTCGCATATCGACCGAAGCGACCAAGATGAATATGGGGCTGGTGTGGGCTGCCGTGGTGGTGGCAGCGGTCACCGGCTCGGTAGCCTATGCGCTGCTGGTGGCGCTGGAGCGCCGCGCTGCGTTCTGGCACCCGTCGATAAGGGGCAAGAAATAAGTGCAAATGCCTTGCACGGTTCTTGCTGCGTAAGTGCGGCGACCGCAGGTTTCTACCAGTTGAAGTTTCCCGTGCCCTGGTTTAGGCTTTGCGGCTGGTCAGATTGCGTAGTTTGATTAAGTTTTCAACCCAGGAGTATTTATGACGAGAGCATCCCTTTTCACCAAAACCCTGCTGGCGGCCGTGCTGGCCACCAGCAGCTTTGCCGCGTTCGCGCAGGAGAAAGTCACGGTGCAGCTCAAGTGGCTGCCGCAGGCCCAGTTTGCCGGCTACTACGTGGCACAGGCCAAGGGTTACTACAAGGCCGAAGGCCTGGACGTGACCATCAAACCCGGTGGCCCTGACATCTCGCCGGTGCAGGTGATTGCCGGCAAAGGTGCCGACGTGGTGGTGAACTGGATGCCCGACGCACTGGCGGCACGTGAAGCCGGTGTGCCGCTGGTCAATATCGCCCAGGTGTTCGACCGCTCCGGCCTCATGCTTACCTGCAAGAAGTCCAGCGGCGTTACCAAACCGGCCGACCTGAAGGGCAAGACCCTGGGCGTCTGGTTTGGCGGCAACGAATACCCGTTCCTGAACTGGATGGCCAAGCTCAAGCTAAAGCCCGATACCGACATCAAGGTGCTCAAGCAGGGCTTCAACGTGGACCCCCTGCTGCAAAACCAGGCCGCCTGTATTTCGACCATGATCTACAACGAGTATTGGCAGGTGGTGGATGCAGGCGTCAAAGAAACCGACCTGGTCACCTTTTTCTACGAAGACCAAGGCGTGGCCTCGCTCGAAGACGG